>JAUWLN010000027.1 GCA_030613665.1 Dehalococcoidia bacterium | reverse complement strand
CTTCCAGCCTATGTATCGGAGAAAACCGGCGGCGCCGGTGCCGATGTTGTCTTCGAGGTAACTGGGCTGGCACCCGGGGCGGAAATGATGACCAGGCCGGCCAGGTCAAGAGGCCGGATTGTCATCGTCGGCATTTTTGCTGAGCCGGCGCCGGTTGACCTGGGCCAGATAATGTGGCGGGAGCTGCAGGTCCGCGGCGTCAGACTGTATGATGCAGTGGACTTCGAGACTGCTATTCCACTGGTAGCGGCAAAGGCCGTTCCCTGGGAAAGATTGATTTCCGACGTGCGCCCACTGGAAAGGGCACAGGAGACCTTTGAAGAGATTGAACGCGGGGCCAACTTTATGAAAGTACTGCTGGATTGCAGCGATTAGCCAAAGAGGAGTACGGAGAGTGATAATGAAAAACGCCACCAAGGCGAAGCTCAAGGCAGGTAAAACAGCCATCGGCATCCGACTGGACTTCACTTCCTCTACCATCGTGGAAAGCCTGGCCGGCCTTGGCCTCGACTTCGTCTACTTCGACCTTGAGCATGGGCCTTCCAGCGTGGAGTCATGCCAGGATATGTTCCGGGCGGCGGAGGTTGCCGGGCTGACTCCTCTGGTACGCGTGTCCAGCTATGACACCGGCTATGCCGACCGCCTGCTGGATTCCGGCGCCATGGGCATCATCTTTCCCCACTGCAACACCAAAAAGGACGCCGAAGCCGCCGTCAGAGCGGTTAAATACCCGCCGGAAGGTGAACGCGGCGCCGGCGGCCGCCCTCTGACACTGAGCGGCATGTCCATCACCGATTACATCCCGCAAGCCAACCGGGAGACCATGGTCATCACCATGATTGAGGAACTGGAAGCGCTGGATAATCTGCCCGAGATTCTTACCGTAGATGGGCTTGACGTGCTCTGGATTGGCCGAGTCGACCTTTCTGTTTCTTCCGGTATTCCCGGCAAACTGGACGACCCGAAGATTCAGGATGCCGTAAAACGTATCATCGCCGAGGGCAGCGCCGCCGGCAAAGTGGTGGGTGTGGGAGCGGTCAATGCTAACCAACCCGACCAGATTAAAGAGTTTATAGACCAGGGTGCCCGGTTTTTCTCCCTGGACACGACCGCCATATTGCGGAGCGCTGCGCGCAGCATACTGCAAAGTATCGGGGCGGAATAAGCCGCTGCGATTTAGTATTGCCCACTCTGCCTGAAGGAGGCTTAATGAATAACGGATTGATGAAACTTGTTGGCAATACGCCGATGGTGCAACTGGAGCACGTGAATGACACCGCAGCCACCGTTCTGGCCAAGCTGGAAGCCTTGAATCCAAGCGGCAGTATCAAAGATGTCATGGCTTTTTACATGACCGACGTCGCCGAGAAGAAGGGGCTGCTGAAACCGGGCGGCAAGATAATCGAAGAAACAAGCGGTAATACGGGCATTTCCTTCGCCATGATTGCTGCCTTAAAAGGGTACCATTTTGTGGCGGTAATGCCGGAGCATATGAGCAAGGAAAGAATGCAGATGATACGGTCCTTCGGCGCCGAGATTATCCTTACTCCCGCCGCGGAGGGTTTCCCGGGCGCGACGGAAAAGCTGGAGCAGCTGGCCGAAGAAAACAAAGGCGCCTGGCTCCCCCGGCAATTTGAGAACCGGGATAATACTAATGCCCACCGTGAAATCACCGGCAAACAGATTTTACAGGCGGTTGGTAAAGATATCGATGTCTTCGTAGCCGGTATCGGCACCGGCGGCAGTCTGATGGGCGTGGCCGAAGCTTTGAAGCAGGCTAACCCCGCGGTCAAAATCATCGCCGTGGAACCGGCGGAATCAGCCGTCATGAGCGGCGGCGAGCCCAACAACCACATTATCCAGGGTATTGGCCCGGGATTCATCCCGGAACTGGTCGACCTCGACCTCATAGACGAGGTCATTCCGGTGAGCGAGAAAGACGCGGTGGCAATGACGAGAAGGCTCATACGGGAGGAAGGTCTGATGGTCGGCATTTCCTCCGGGGCCAACATTCTGGCTTCGCTGGAGATTGCGCGCAAATTAGGGCAGGGCAAGACTATCGTCACGCTCCTCCCAGATAGAGGGGAGCGGTATCTGAGCCTGAATGTCCTCTAGCCTGGAGTTAAAATAAGAGTCAAGGAGCTCAAAAATGACCAAGGCAATTAGAATAACCGGCGAAGAACCCGGAGCATTCTTTCAACATCGCCCAGTAATAGCTACGATAGTTACTGCCCATGCCAGGGGGAAGGATAATGCTCTGGCGATAGGCCTGCATACCCTTATTTCTCATGACCCGCCTATATGTGGGATAGCGGTCATGCCTGAGAAGTTCACCTACGAGCTTATTACCGAGAGTAAGGAGTTTGGGGTCAATTTCATGCCCTTTGAAGAGGTTAAGCTAGTTTCTGCTGTGGGCAGCAGCACTGGCCGAGAAATAGACAAGTTTCAGAAGTTTAATATCGCGAAAGAAAAGTCAGTAAGGACAGCCGTGCCAATCTTGAAAAATGCCTATGCCGCCTATGAGTGCAAGTTAATTGATGACAGAGGCTATGGTAACCATAGGTGGTTGGTGGGAGAGATTGTGGCCGTGCATTGGCTGAAGGAAGTCTATTCTCCGGAGAACACGCTGGATTTGGATAAGGTTAGCCCTATCCTGTTTCTAGGGCGGAACGTTTATTTTACCACTTCAAAGGATTCCGCAAGAAGTATTGGTCGCATTGTCCATTGACCTTATATTATTCCATAATTTTTTGAGCTTTGGTAACAGGTCCAGGGGAGGAATAGAATATTAATTATCCTTCTCTCACCCTGTTTTACCCACAAGTATACTGCCAATCAGGTGATTAACGGCGCTTAATTCCGTTTAAGAGAAAGCATGAGTATCCTCTAGGCGGGCTGTCCAAGGTGAAATAATGGCTCACAACTGAGCCCGCAGCTTCTCCGCTTTCCTCGGTGCGGCAATCCAGAGCGTAATGCCGGAAAGGCCGAAGCATACCATGGCAAAGATAAAAGCGCTGGTGTAACTGCCGGTAACATCATAGATGAAGCCGCCCAGCCACGGCCCTATTACGCCACCAATGCCGAACCCGGCCAGCAGCAGTCCGGACAGAACACCAAAGTGCCTGCCATAGAATATGTCCGCCAGCCCGGCATAGATGGTCGGTGAGCACAGCCCAGCGCCATAGCCAAAGCCTATCCCGTACAGATAGAAAAGCCAGGGCTGTGAGGTATCATGTACGGAAAGCAATGCGGTGAGCGCCCCCAGAGTCAGGATAACCGCTATTGTCCCTGTTTTCTCTCTCCCTATCCGGTCGGAAAGAGCCGCGGACAGCTGTCCGGCTACGGTGGAAATACCGAAGAGCGCGAAGATAGATGCCGCAAAGGTGCTACTGTAGCCAACGTCCTCGGCAAACTTTACCTGATGGCCAAGCACCAGATAGGCACCAACGCCCCAGTACAGTGACTGGGTTGCCACCAGAAACCACAGATGGTACGTCTTCAGCGCTTTCCGCAGCGTCCAGCCATGAGGTACGGACTTTTGGGCCTCCGCGGCACTGGCATCCAATTCAATGGCCACACGCGGCTCATCAGCCCCGTAGGGCTTGAGTCCTTTCTCCTCCGGACGGTAACGGTAGAAAAAGAGGTAAAGGGGAACGATAACCGCAACGACAATACCGGCAATGACAAAATAGGCATGACGCCAGCCCACCTGTGAGGTGACGAACTCAATAAATATGCCGTAGGTGAAGCTGAGACCGCCACCCATCTGTGCCAGGCCTATGACCATGCCCCGCTTTTTGGCAAACCAGTTGGTCAGCGTCGGCCCGAGCAGCGGCCAGCCGCTAAACGCCGACCCCACGGGCATTAAAACACCAAAGAACAGGTAAAAATGCCACAGTTCACGGGCAAAAGCACAGCCGGCTGTGGCCAGTCCCAGCAAAATAGCACCGATTAAAATGAGCCGGTGGGGCTTCCAGCGATCGTACAGGCTGCCGGCAATCGGTGCCGTTAAACCATACACGAAAATGTTCAGAGAAAGCATAAACGCCGTGCTGCCACGGCTCCAGCCGAACTCACTGAGAATCGGCGGAAAAAGGACGGAGAAAGAATGGCGCGTACCGTAGATCAACATCATACTGATGATGGCAATGCCGACAATAGCCCAGCCATAAAAAAAGAGCGGCTTCCTGTTTACACCACCCTTCTCGTCAGATATGTCGGTATTGTGTTGTAATTGATTGGCAGGACCGCTCCTAGCGTCATTCAAAATTTTATTATCTCAGCCTTTATCTCTTTCTCTATCGTCACGATGCCAAAGGAATCTCGGGCCCGCCCCGGATTGAACATGAGCGTTCCCCGAATATATTCATTGAATGGTAAATGAGAGTGTCCAAAGATGATAACGTCCACTTCGCCAAACAATAGCCGCACTCTTTCCGCTACCCCCCACGGCTCCCCGGAACCATGGCAAACCCCGATTTGCTTCCCTTCAATGTCAAGAGTCCGCCTGTCCGGCAGCATCCGTTTCAGTTCGCCCGAATCCATATTGCCGTACACCGCCTTGACCTCCCCGATTTCCCTGAACCTCTCCAGCACAGCCCTCTCCGTAATATCCCCGGCATGGACGATAAGGTCAACTCTCTCCAGCACGTCCAAGATTGACAACGGGATATCTTCGACGGCCTGGGCATGCGTATCTGCTATAACGCCGATTCTCAATACCCTACTCCCGCTTCAAGCTCTCCGCCATCTTTCGGCCCAACTCACGGGCTTCTGTCACCAGCTTGGCGTCCTTCTGCGCATCTCCTGGCCGGTCGGCGTACCCGCTCACCACAAGCCGACGGCCTCTGCCGACGAAGAAAATCCAGTCCACAAACTGGTGCAGTGTATAAAGCGTATCCTCAATGCCCATCTGCTCGGCGACCACGATGATGCCCACCGACCGGGCTTTAGCCCGCAGGTTCTTTTTATACGGGAAGTAATTGCGGTCCAGGAAAGCCTTCATCTGGGCGGTTACATTCAAGTAATAAACCGGGCAGGCCAGAATAACCCCATCCACCTCGTAAAATTTTTCCATAATCCAGCCGGCATCATCCTTCTGGGTACAGGACTCAAGAGAGGCGCAATTTTCATGGCCGAGGCAGGGGCTTACTTCATGCTGGCTGATGACTATCTTTTCCGTTTCCGCACCGAGCCTGGCCGCCTCATCCAGCGCCTGGTCGACCAGGAAACTGGTGTTGCCTTTCAGCCTGGGACTGCCGACTATGGCCAGTATCTTCAATCCACCCCCCTATAGCTCCCGGCGGAATGCCGGTATTCCGGTAATATCCTGACCCAGAATCAGGGTGTGCATATCGTCTGTCCCTTCATAGGTATAAACCGACTCAATATTGGCCATATGCCTGATAGGAGAATAGTCCAGAGATATGCCATTAGCACCCAGGGTCTCGCGGGCTAAGCGGGTGCACATACGGGCAATCGCCACATTATTTTTCTTCGCCATAGAGATTTGGGTATAGCTAGCTTTACCTTCATCCATAAGCCTGCCCAGCTGGTACGACAGCAGCTGCGCCTTGGTAATCTCAATCAGCATGGTGACCAGCCTCTCCTGGACCAGCTGATAAGCAGCAATCGGGGTGCCGAACTGCTCCCTTTCCTTGGCGTAGTTCAGGGCCGTCTCGTAACAGTCCATGGCAATGCCAATAACGCCCCAGGAAATCCCGTAACGTGCCTGACTGAGGCAGCTGAGCGGAGCGCTCAGTCCTTTCGCGTTTGGCATCTCACTCTCCGGCGGTATCCGGCAATCGGAAAAGCCCAGCTCACCCACTTCACTGGCCCGCATCGAACCCTTACGACTCTGAGCCATCTGGCTGAAACCTTCGGTGCCCCGTTCCACCAGAAAGCCTTTCACCCCTTCGTCCGTTTTAGCCCAGACTACAGCCACATCCGCGATTGCGGACTCGGTTATCCATTGCTTGGTCCCGTTAAGCACCCAGCCGCCGGCGTCCTTCCTGGCCACCGTCTCCATTGAGGACACATCCGAACCGTGATTCGGCTCGGTCAGGCCAAAGCAACCTATTTTTTCTCCCCGGGCAATCAATGGCAGCCATTTCTGCTTCTGCTCTTCGGAGCCGTATCTCCATATGGCATACTCCACCAGGCCAAATTGAACCGCAATAAAGCTGCGCAGGGCGCTGTCTACCCTCTCTACCTCCTGGCATATAAGCCCGAAGGTAACATAATTTGCCCCGTTCCCCCCGTATTCCTCGGGGAGGCAGGCGCCAATCATGCCCAGCGCTCCCATCTTGGGAGCAATCACCTTCATATCCAGCGGCTTCTCCTCATGGAAGGCATCGGGCACCAGCGGTTCTATTTCATTCTCTAAAAACTCCCTGACCAGAGTACGGGTCATCTTCTCTTCTTCAGAGAGCAAATCATCAATCTTATAATAGTCAACGCCCTGGAATTTCATCTTCACTCACCTCTCTACGCAGACTGTTTTCCCCATCTCTGCTCGAACTTATCCTTCACCCCGGTATTGATAAGCCACTGCGGCCACTCACTCTCTACCATCCGGGCAATCTCCTCAAAGGGTCGTTTCCTGAGCCTGCCCAGTGCCCCCTCAGAGTAATAGGCAGTATGCGGTGTGATGATGACGTTTTCCAGCCTGAGCAGGGGGTGGTCGGGTGGTATACTTTCTTCCTGTATTACATCCAGCGCGGCGCCGGCAATCTCTCCCCGGGTAACGGCGTCACATAACGCTTCCTCATCGATGAACTCACCGCGGGCGCAGTTAATAACGTAGGCAGTCGATTTCATCTTTTTGAACTGTTCGGCACCAAGCATATGCCTGGCATCGGAGGTGAACGCGGCGTGTACCGACATGAAATCCGAGTTCTCAATCAGGTAGTCGAGTTCCACCGCCTCCACACCATAATCTTTGAAAACGCTGGCGGGAACATAAGGGTCAAAGGCAATCACCCGCATGTCAAACCCCTTCGCCTTAGGGACAAGTTTCCGTCCTATCCTGCCGAGGCCGATAATCCCCACCGTCTTTCCCTGAACCGGGAATATCGGCGGCAGAATCTCAAATCGTATCTCCCGTTTCTCATACGACTCCCATTTCCCCGCTCTCACCGCCCGGTCCAGGCGCACCAGTTTCCGGGCGCAGGCGAGGATAAGCGCCATGGCATGTTCGGCGACTTCCTCGCTGCAATAGGCATCCGGATAAGAAACACAGATGCCGTGCTCGGTCGCCGCTTCCAGGTCGATGGTCTCATAGCCGGTACCGATGTTGTATATCATCCGGCACTGCTCCAGCTGCTCGATTACTTTCCGGGTAATCGGTTTCTTGAAGGTGAGGATAAAATCGGCCTCCCCGGCCGCGTTGACGATTTCCTCTTCCGTCTGGCAAGGGCTGGTGATGAACCCCACCCCGATTCCACGGTAGTCCGCCTCATCATGCGGAATCGTCGGATTGGCCACCAGCATGACTGCTTTGAAACGCATCTCCCCTCCGGTTACTCTTCCAGCTTCATCTTGATTGCCTCTTTGGGGCAAAAAGCCTCGCAGATACCGCAACCTTTGCAGAAATCAAGGTCAATTTGAATCCGGCCCTTTTCTTCATTCAGGGTTATGGCCAAGTCGGGACAAAGAAGGCGGCACATCCGGCACTGGTTGCACTTTTCATGCTCCACGACCGGCATATGTGTTCTACCCTCTACCGGCATGTCAGTCTATTACCTTTCATAGTGTTGCTCTCTAGGCAGGTTTACCGCTTCCCAGTCGGAAACCGGCTTCCACCGCTTTCAAATCCAGCTCCCGGAGCCTCTCCGCCACCGTCTCGGCAACCGCCGAGCGCAGCGCGTCTTTGGTCACCAGACCGGCAACCTCCACCGCCGCCCCCAGCATCACCACATTGGCCACGAGCTCACTTTTAAGCTCCTCCAGCGCCGTTCTAGTTGCCGGTATCGGCACCTGTTTTACACCGTCGACCTTGCCGGGAGCGACAAATCGGTCATCGTACACGACAATGCCTCCCTCGCGCCTGACCTCGCCGATATATTTGTCGTAGGCCGTCTGGTACATGGCGATTAAAACATCAACTTCAATGACATAAGGGAAGATTATCGGCTGGCCGGAGATGACCACCTCGGACCGGCAGGCCCCGCCCCTCGAGGCAGCACCATAAGAATTGGTGCCACCAACCCATTTACCGTCGTTGAAGGCAGCCTGACCCAGTATCGTGCCGGCGAGGACAATCCCCTGGCCACCATAGCCACATATAAGCGCCTGCTTTATCTGGCTCACCTATAGCTCTCCGGTAATAATTTTATCCTTCAATTCTTCCGGGGACAGCGTCTCCGTTTTTTCCTCGGAAATACACTTCGACATCAGGTCTTTGAGCATATCCGCCGGCTTACCCAGTTTGTTCCGGCGACCAAACTGTACCGGACAGGGCGTAAGCGCCTCAATAAAAGTGAAACCCTCCGTCTGCAGGGCCTTTTTTATGCCCCGCACCATCGCCACGGGCTGGGTAACGGCGTAGCGTGCAACGTAAACCGCACCGGCAGCTTTTACCAGCCGGCAGAGGTCAAAGGGGCGAAAGGGGTTGCCCTGATGGGTGGTCATGGTGAGAGCTCCCTCAGGGGTGGTCGCGCAGACCTGCCCGCCGGTCATGCCGTAGTTCTGGTTGTTGGCGCAGATGACGGTCATATCCATGTTCCGCCGCGCGCCGTGAATGAGATGATTGCCCCCGATATCGGCGAGGTCGCCATCACCGCTGATGACCATGACCTTCAGCTTCGGATTGACCATCTTGGCACCGGTGGCGAAGGCGATGGTCCGACCGTGCAGCGTGTGCAGCGCATCGGCGTTAAAATAGGGGCTCGGTATCCAGGCGGCACAGCCTATGCCCGAGACAAACAGCATCTCGTCCATATTGAGCTTGAGTTCATCAATTGCCCTCAAAATCAGCCCCTGCAAAATCGCCTCGCCGCAGCCGGGGCAATAGGTGGTTACCCCGGTTCCGGGGCGGAAATATTTTTCCAGTTCCCTGACCACTACACCAGCCTCCTCAACTGCTCGATAATCGTGTGCGGGTGGATGATTTCGCCGGTGACCTGCCCGTAAGATACCACTTCACAAGCAGCGTATTTCTTAATCTCGCCGGCTACCTGCCCCATGTTCATTTCCGGGACAAATATCTTACCCACCCTGGAGCTGATATCTTTTATCAATTCATCGGCAAAAGGCCAGAGCGTTTTCAAGCGCAGCACGCCGATTTTTTTGCCCTCCCCGCGCAGTTGCTCCACCGCAAACAGGGCGCTCCGGGCAGTGAAGCCGTAACAGATAACGGCTACCTGAGCATCGTCCAGATAATGGCTATCATACTGTATTATTTCCTGGCTGCGATTCAGGATTTTTTTCTGCAGCCTGGTCACCAGCTTCCGGTGAATCTCCGGGTGGGTTATTTTTCTAACTCCCCATTCATCATGGGTGGAGCCGGTGATGAGCAATTTTTCACCGTCACCAAAAACGGGCATCGGCGGCACGCCGTCTTCTTCTTCCGTGCCGAACGGAGGCGCGCCCGGCTTCTTTTCCCGATTGAACAGTTCAACCTCAGCGCTGACCTCTATCCTTTCGTGCAGGTGAGCAGTCGCCTCTTCGGCCATGACAAAGACCGGCACCCGGAAGCGCTCGGCAAGGTTGAAGGCGCTGATTGTCTGGTCGTACAGTTCCTGTACCGACCATGGAGAAAGGGCGATAGCCAGGTAGTCGCCGTGCGAGCCCCATTTGGCCTGCATGATATCACCGCTGCCCACCCTGGTCGCCTGCCCGGTGCTGGGACCGGACCGCTGCGCATCAACCAGCACGAGCGGCGTCTCGGTAAAAACGGCGTAGCCAATCGCTTCCTGCATCAGGCTGAAACCGGGTCCGGAGGTAATGGTCATCGCCTTTGCCCCCGCCCATGACGCTCCGATGCAGGAGCAGATAGAGGCAATCTCGTCTTCCATCTGCATGAATGCCGCCCCTACCTCCCCGAACCTGACGGAAAGCCTTTCCAGCGTCTCGGTGGCCGGTGTAATCGGATAGCCGGCGCAGTAGCCGCATCGCGCCGCGATGGCGCCCTCGGCAACCGCCTCGTCACCGGAAAAATAATAGCTTCCGGGAGGAAGCACGCTGTTTACTTTCTGTTTACCCAAATAGTCGGCTCCGTTATTTACTGAAGTGGCGCACCAGTCATCATTTTACACCAGAACCATATGCTTTGGCTAACTCTTCCCCAGAACAGAATCGGCGTCATTCTGGCCGTTAACTTCCCACACGTTCCCGTCTTTTACAATATATTTCCAGGTCAATTTATCGCTGCCGGCCAGGTCAGCCGGGGTCGTTGACAGGAGCACCTCCTCACTGTCATTATGGCTGACTTCAGGATTAAAAATAACGTCCTGCAGCTTCTGGCTGTCTTCATCGCCGGTTTCCTCCAGCACCTTTTCCACTCCCCGGTAATACGCCCACTGGACGAAGCCGCTACAGATATAGGCATTTATATCCAGCCGACTGGCAATCCCCGGCACCCGTGCCCTCCGTTGGGAAGATTCTTTCCAGCGCAGCCAGGGGAAAATAGCCGCCAGGACAAGCTGGCGCAGTATTTTGCGGGCAATGTCCACAATGAGCCGGTGATTGTATTTATCATCAATCTCTTCCAGGGCAAAGCCCCTCACTTTCCGCCGGAACCGGAGTCCCCCATCTCCGTCATTCATATCATTCTGAAACCAGTCCTTTTCCAGTCGCTTGATGCCAACATCGTACTTCTTCGGGCGCTCAAAATAATGCGCAATGTTGTGGATATCAATCCCCCCACCACCTGACTCAATGATAAAGGTGCTGTCATAGCCCAGCTCCGGATTCCTGATAACATAGACCATGGCGGCGTGGTTCCAGTAGCTCCGCGTGCCAAAGCGGATGAGCCAGCCCAGCAGGCTGCCCTTGGAACGCGTGACCAGTACATCGGCGCGTTTCAATTTCCCCTTATCCACCAGCTCTGACATCGCTTTACCGGATAATTTTATCGGTCCGTCCATTTCTGCCCTCACCCGAATGTAATTTGTTTACCCACTGCATTCTAACGCCGTATCAAATGAGTTTCAACCCTGATTTGACATGACTTCCGGTGTGGGCTAAATTATGGGCTAGCGCTACAAGCAGCAGGAGAGGCACAGATGCGCATCGCTTTAATCGGTCAGGCAGCCTTCGGCGAAAAAACTCTGGAAGCACTTCTTGATATGAGAGAGGAGGTGGTCGGCGTTTACACCACTCCCGATATCCCCGGCAGAGAAAATACATTTAAACAGCGGGCACTTCTGCTCGGTGTTCCGGTCTTTCAACCCGAAAAAATGCGCTCTCCGGGAGTTTACGAGAATTACGCCAAAGCGAAACCGGATTTGAACGTGATGGCCTTCGTTACCGACATCGTGCCAGAGTCCATCCTGAATCACCCCGGGCTCGGCACCATACAGTACCATCCCTCGCTGCTGCCCAGGCATCGAGGCGGCAGCGCCATCAACTGGTCGGTCATCAATGGCGAGGCAAGGACCGGTCTGACCATCTTCTGGCCGGATAAAGGAATCGACACCGGCCCCATCCTGCTGCAGAAAGAGGTTGACATCGCGCCCGACGATACGACAGGTTCTCTCTATTTTAACAAGCTTTTCCCTCTCGGCATCGAGGCGATAAAGGAAAGCATCGAGCTTATCCGGCAGGAAAAAGCGCCCCGCATTCCACAGGACGAAGCGCAGGCCATCTATGAAGGCCTGTGCACCAAGGCAGCGATTGACTGGCACAGGCCAGCAGGCGAAGTATACAACCTCATCCGCGGCACCAATCCGCAGCCGGGAGCCACGACCGCTTACGGTGATATAAAATTAAAAATCTTCGATTCAGAACTGCGCCCTGGTAATTTGAAAGGGGTACCGGGTGAAGTAATCGAGATTGCAGAATCGGGATTCCTGGTAGCGGCGCCGGGCGGCGCCATATTCATCAAGCGCGTCCAACCGGAAGGCTCCTCAAAAATAGCTGCCGCCGACTTTACAGCCCAATCCGGCCTCAAGCCAGGGGACCATCTGGGAGAATAGTGTTTACCAATGCCACGTCCTGATAGTATAATGGCACCATAATGATAAAAGGTTATTTGCTCTTAAAATTAGTCCCCGGACTTGAGTCTGACGCCCTATCCCATATTCGCGCTGTTCCCGGAGTATCGGATGTCAACCTCGTTTTCGGACAGTGGGATGCCATTGCTACCATCGAGGCCAAGAGTCTCTTCGAACTCTCCCGAATAATCGTCAGTGAAATTCGCGGCATTCAGGGCGTCCAGGATACGGCGACTCTGGTACAGGGCGACCTGTAGTTGATACAAATCTATCGAGTTCTACCAGATAAATAACTGATTTATCGGAGTGAATGGTATGAAAGAGCAATTAAACAACCGGGAACGTTTTCGGGCTATCTGCCGCGGGGAAAGGCCGGGCGACTTCATGGTCATGGACTGGTTTCACCGCTGCTGGGCAGACACCCTCGACGAGTGGATAAAACAGGGTGCACCGGCCGCCATAAAGGAACAGGACGCCCTGAACGACTACTTTCAGTTCGAGCACCTTCACGGCCTGCAGGAAATTATTTCCGAACACAACCGCTCCGACCTGAAGGAAATCGCCACCGCGCAGAGCCTCGGCGCCTATCACGTGACCCCGCCGATTATGCCCGTCTTTGAAATCAAGGTGCTCCGCGAGGACGAGCGCCACCGCGTGGAAACGACCTACGGCGGGTCGCTGGTAGAGGTCTCCAAAGAGCACCCCTGGCGCATGCCCAAGTACCTGGACCGTCCCGTCAAGGATAGGGCTACCTGGAACGAATACAAAAAGCGCCTTGACCCGTATACCCCAGAGCGCTGGCCTTCCCCCTGGGATGAGTATGTGCAGGAAAGAAACGCTGCGGACGTACCCACCATGCTCCTGATGGAAGGCTTCTTCGGCGTGCTGCGTGAATGGACCGGCCTGGAACAGCTCCTCTTCATGTTCTATGACGACCCCGCCCTCGTGGAGGATATGATGGACCAGGTGCTCTACATGGACATGGAAATGGCCAAGCATGTGCTCAAAGATATGAAAATTGACTGCGCCCGCTTCTGGGAAGATATGGCCTATAAAAGCGGCCCCCTGATTTCTCCTGCCATGTTCCGCAAGTTCGAGATGCCGCGTTACCGTCAGATTACCGACTTTCTCCGCAGTCAGGGTGTGGACATTCTACACGTGGACAGTGATGGCAACATCGATGAACTGATACCCCTCTGGATGGAGGTCGGCGTGAATTTTCCCTGGCCGTTTGAGGTGGCCTCCGGGATGGACGGCATTGCCTGGAGAAAGAAGTACGGGAAAGACATCATCATCGGCGGTAACATTGACAAGCGGGTATTTACCAGGGGAAAGGACGCCATCCGGGAAGAAGTCATGTCCAAAGTACCATACCTGGTGGAGACCGGCGGTTACTTCCCTTGCCTTGACCATGTAATTCCACCGGACGTTCCTCTGGACGGCTTCCGCTACTACATCAACCTGCTGAGGGAAATAGCCGGCAAGGATAAATTGCCGGAATAGACAGCGCCCCTGGAATAACAAGGAGGTACGAGCAGAGATGTCAATACTGATTACCGGCGGCATGGGTTTCATAGGCGTCGGGCTGGCATACGAGCTCGTTGCCAAAGGACAGGATGTCGTCCTGTTCGATATCGTTACCCGACCGGAACGCGTGGCGGCTATAAAAGACAATGTGAAAATCATCCAGGGCGACCTGAAAGTCTGGCCCGAAGTGCTGAATGCGGTCAGGGACAATAAGGTGGAGGATATCTTCCATCTCGGTGCCATGCTGAGCGTTCCCTCGGAACAGAACCCTTGGAGCTCCTTCCAGACCAACATCGTCGGCTTTATGCATATGGTGGAGGCCGCCCGGCTTTTCGGCGTCAACCGGTTTATCTTTCCCAGCAGCATCGCCTCCTACGGACTGGACACAGGTGAAGTCATCACCGACACAACTCTGCAGCGGCCGGTCACCATATACGGGGTGAGCAAGGTGCACGGTGAGCTTCTGGGTAGATTTTACCGCCGCAGGTTCGACATTGACTTCCGCAGCCTTCGTTATGGCGGGGTCATCGGCCCGGGAGTAAGGACGCCGGGGATTGTCCAGTACAATGCCTGGATGATAGAGAACGCCGCCCTCGGCAAGCCGTATGAGTGCTTTGTCACCGAGGACTCATACAGCCCCGTAACCTACTTCAAAGACGCCATCGGCGGCACATTGCAGCTTTATGAGGCACCCAAGGAGAACATAAAGACGGTCTGCTACAACATCAACCAGTTCTCGCCGGCGCCGCCCGCCAGGGAATTGGAGCTCACCATAAAGAAATGCATCCCCGACCTCAAGGTCACCTACAAACCGGACCCGGTGGCCATGGCTTTCCAGCAGTCCCAGACCATGAAGGAAATTGATGACCGCCGGGCGCGTGAAGAATGGGGCTGGCAGCCACAGTTTGACAACCTGGAAGACATGGTGGCCGACTTTATCAACGAGGTGCGCACCAGACCAGAGTATTACGGATTAGCCTGAAATCGGTTAATGCAGCCCTTTTTCCTGAGTATTTCAAATTGACCCACTACCTGGTAGTTTCTAAACGAAAAGTTTTTCCTTTGCTCACAGTCCGGCTGCGTTTTTAAAAAGTAAAATCCGCCGTTTTTCACCACGTCCCCATGGCGCAGCCGTCTTTACGCGGGTCGGAGCCGGCAATGAGCGCCCCGCTCTCAGAACGCACCGTAATTATCTGCCCCCCGCCAAACTGCTGCGAGTACGGGTCATCCAGGCGAGTAACCTGGTGTCCTTTTCCCGCCAGCAACTGAAGGGTGCTATCTGGAATTCCCGGTTCAAAGGCGCATTCGTTGCTTGCCTGAATGTACCTGAGTCTCGGCGCGTCCAGCGCGGCCTGCACACCCATGTCGAAATCGACGATATTGAGCAGCACCTGTACCTGCCCCTGCGGCTGCATGAAGCCGCCCATCACGCCGAAGGTCAGGAACAGCCTGCCATCCCGTAACACCATGGCCGGGATAATGGTATGGTACGGCCTCTTGCGCGGAGCGATGCAGTTGGGGTGGTCGTTATCAAGAGAAAA
>JAUWLN010000030.1 GCA_030613665.1 Dehalococcoidia bacterium | reverse complement strand
AGTGGATCGAGAGCTACAATCGGTCTTATCTGCATTCGTCACTGGGTTACAAGTCACCAATGAAATTCGAAGAGGAGTATCAAAATTACCAGCTGACTCTCTTAGTCACGGCTTGACTAACTGGGGTGCAGTACATTGTATCTAGTATAACTTCCTTGTGTTCCGGCATAACTGTTCTTTTCATAATAGTCGTATTCGTATGATTCAAGATTACCTAATCTAGAACTAATACTTTGCAGGATTTGAAGAGTATCTCCTTTAGAAGTCGCTTTGAAAAATTCTGAAGAGTAAAAGGACACGGCTTTATCGAAATCCTTAGCTTTAAGAGCTTCATAATAACTTTGTCCTAAATTTTCAGCATCCTCTATCTCTTGTGGGGTACCACATCCAATTAATAAGCTAGCTAATAAAAAAAGTGCGACAAAGAAGCAAAATTTCTTCATATTTGCCTCCCAACCAATATTTTAATTTAGATTATTCATCTTGCATATCCGGTTGTCAATTTGATTAAAAATCCGGTATCGGCGGCAGGGAGCGCTTATGGTCGCTGCCGGCCATCATTTTTTCAATTTTCTGGCGCACCGCCTCTGATGCCTTACCGGTGAGCACGTATCCGTCAAGTTCTTCATAGCTCACGCCCATCTCGGCCTCATCGGTCTGCCCCTCCCACAGTCCCGCCGAGGGGGGTTTATCGATAATTTCCACGGGGATACCGAGGTGGCGTGCCAGCTCTCGCACCTGAGACTTGACCAGATTGCCCAGGGGCATGATGTCCACCCCACCATCACCGTGCTTGGTGAAGTAGCCGATGGCAATCTCGCTCCGGTTTCCCGAGCCGGCCACCATGTATCGGCGCTGGTTGGCGACATAGTAAAGCGCGGCCATCCTCAATCTTGGTTTCAGGTTGGCCTGGGCCAGGTGCTTCAGTTTCGGATTCTCCTTGAACTCAGGCAGTTCCCTCATGAAGGCTTCATAAATCGAGTCAAGCGCCACCTCTACCGTGGGAATAGCGAATTTCTCCGCCACCGCCAGCGCGTGCGCTTTATCATCAGGGTTACTGTGGCAGGGCATCATCACACCCAGCGTGCTCTCCGGAAAGGCGCGCTGGCACAATACCGCCAGCACCGCGGAGTCAATGCCGCCGCTCATGCCTATTACCACGCCCCGGCACCCCCCTGCGGTTACTTCATCTCTTATCCATGAGGTTAATTTATCCGCCAAAGCCTCGATATTCACCCATGCCTCCGCGGTGGTTCTGCGTTATCGCCAGTATACTACGGCGCGGTTATGCGGTCAAAATGGCATGGCGGTGTATTTTTTGTCCCTATTTATTATATACTCTATATACCCTGCACAGGAGGTGTGATATGACGCTGAGTCACCGCGAAAGGGTGCTCAAGACACTGAGCCACCAGGAGCCGGACCGTGTTCCCATTGACCTCGGCAGCACCAACAACAGCAGCATCCACATTAAAGGCTATCAGAAGCTGAAATCCCATTTCGGCGTAACAGACGAGGATACCATCATCCACCGGATGATGCAGACGGCGGCAGTGCATGAGCAAATCCTTCAGGCCCTGGATATTGACCTTCGCTATGTTGCCTTCGGCGGTTCCGACAGCAGGCCAGATAAACCGTTCGGCGAGGATGGTTACGAGGATGAATGGGGAGTCATCCGCCGCATGCCGTCAACATCCCTTTACTATGACCTGGTGAAATCGCCTCTTGCCGGAGCCATAACAATCCAGGATGTCGTTAACTATCCTGTACCCGACCCTACTGACCCCGGCTATACCAGAGGCGTCAGGGACAGGCTCAAGTATTATAGAGAGAATACCGATTACGCCGTTGCACTGCGCCTGCCATCGGTGTTCGTGCACACGACGCAATACCTGCGCGGCTTTGAGGACTGGTTTATGGACCTCGCCGCCGACAAAAAGCTGGCCGGTGCTGTTTTCGACCTCGTTACTGACCAGACCGCCGCCATGGCCGTGGAACTTCTAAAGGCTGGGGGCGACCTTGCCGACATCGTCGTGGTCAGCGATGACATGGGATTCCAGAATGGGCCTATCGTTTCCCCGGAACTTTACCGTGAACTTTTCAAGCCCCGCCACAAGAGGTACTTTGACACAGTTAGAAAGCACACTTCGGCTTTCATTCACTTCCATTGCTGCGGCTCCATCCATAAGTTATTGCCGGACCTTATTGACATCGGCATCGACGTCATTCATCCGGTACAGGTTGCTGCCAAAGACATGGACTCCAGCAAGCTGGCCGCTGATTTCGGTGACCGATTATGTTTCTGGGGTGCCGTTGATACTCAGTTCGTTCTGCCCAAAGGAAGCACCGACGACGTAAAAGCAGAAGTCAGGCGACGCATCAGGGACCTCGCTCCTAGCGGAGGATATATACTGGGAGCGGTGCACAATATCCAGCCCGACGTGCCAGTAGAGAACATCCTGGCCATGTACGAGGCGGCCAGGGAGTACGGCAAGTACCCCATTAATTGACCCACAGGCGACATAAGACGTAAAATTAGAATGGGAGTACAAAATGCCCATTTATGAATACACCTGTCCTGACTGTGATATCACCTTTGAGCTGATGAAGCCATTCAGCGAGGCGGATAAAGATGCTCCCTGCCCTCGCTGCCACAAACAGGCCAGACGAATCATATCGCCCTGCGTTTGCCTTTCCAGGAACGGCAGCGGGGAAATGTCCCGGGTTTCCGGCACCGGGAGTTCCTGCGCCAGCTGCGGCGCCGGCAGCTGTGCTACCTGCGGTCACTAGCGAAAAGAACGAGGCTTCAAACCGACTTCACCGCATTAGCAAAAAAACTACCTCGTTGTAACTGCATTCCGCACGCCGCGGATTCATCTCTTGCATACTCTGGCCTTTGTTGAAAAGCGGCATATTAATTAGCTATAATGGCGCTAATTGAGCGGGGAGACGATAACCTGTGTCACAAATTTATGAACTCTATTTAAGAGTAAAAGAAGCCGACGAAGCCGACCATGGTCGGTCGATTGTCAGAATTCATAAAACCGAAAAACCAAGAAGCCTCAGGTGGGGCGACAAAATAAACATATCTCTTGATAAGAAAAACTGGGTGGACTGCAAATTGGAACCGGCCGGTGATATCGGTATCGGTAAAATATATATCGGCATACGTTTAAGGGGTCTTATCAATAAGGATAGCCGCGTCATTTCAATAGCAAAAATTGGGGAGCCTTGCAGTTTTTATGTAAGAAAAGCGTCCCCGTGGGGAGCGCTTCTTAATATTGCTGTGGGCATCCTGTTAATCGCCGCGATTGCCCTTGTCGTTTCTTTCTTACTGCGCTAGTCTTCCGGTCTATTTAACTGGGCTATGAAATCCCCTCCAGCCCCTTCACCACGTCATTGAGGTCATTGAAGGGCGTGCACTTGAGGTTATTTTCGCGGCAGTGATTGAGCAGGTCATCGCGGGCAAAGACATAGTTGGACAGACTGGCCGGCATTATATCCGAATACCCGTCCCCAATGTAGGCCACGCGGTAGCCCTGGCTCAGATGCCGCTCCACGTATAATTGCTTAAATTTATCCAGCACCGGCTGACCAGCCGGGCCGATGTAAGTAATCTTGAGGCCGTCCGGGTTGAACTCGGTATGCGCGGCAAAGACCTCTATGCCCGTAACGCCCGCATGTTTCAGGATAGCATCGATATAAAACTTCAGCCCGTTGCTGACGATGATAAATTCAAAACCCTTTCGCGAACATAAATCCAGCATCTCCCTGAATCCGGGGCGGATGCTCACCCGGTTGCCGGTAAAAAGATAATCGAGCATCGTCGCCTCATCGGCTTTAATCATGTTGAAAGTCCTCTGGCTGAAGACGCCGACCGGTATCCTGTGCTCACGATACTCCTGCAAAATCGGCCGCCAGTCGCCATCGGCAAAGGCATCGAGGAGCATAAAGCTCACATCAAATTCGGCGATGGTGTTGTCAAAGTCGCATTGAACCAGTGTTTTTACTTCAGTGGAATTCATGCTTTCTCCAGTAGCCGGTGATAATTTTGCGGTCCCGGCGGCAAACCGGACGGTAATCAGCTTTCCCAATACAAGATACCATTAAAGCAGCGTGGAAGTCTATTCGCCGAGGTGTTAAAATGATATCGGGCATGGGAAGGAGACACGATTGACTGGTAATCCCTACAGGCTTCTGGCGCTGGACATCGACGGCACGCTGGTAAATCGACACGGCACTATTTCGGACAGGGACAAGGAGGCATTGTCCCGCGCCCGCGAATCGGGAGTACAGGTGGCTCTGTCCACCGGTCGCGGCCTTCAGGCCACCACAGGTGTTATCACTGAGCTTTCACTTGACAGCTATCATATTTCATTTGACGGCGCCCTGGTCAGCCACCCCGGTTCCAGCGATGAAATATACGCCAGCCCCATCAGCAAGGAACTGGTGAGGCAGATGATTGATACCGCACACGATTGCGGTGTTGACCTTGAACTTTTCACCGTGACCCACTACTTCGTGGAGCGGGAGACGTGGTCCACTGAAGCCCACCGCGACTTCTTTAACACGCCCCCAACAATCGTCGACTTCCATCAGGTCTGGGAGCGGGAGAGGGTCATCAAAGGCGGGCTGGTGAGCACCAGCGCCGAGGAAGCGTCCAGAGTCGCCGGTTTCTGCCGCCGACTTGACCACCAGCTTCATTTTTCACTGGCAAAAGCTCCCGCTTTTCCCGGGGTGGATTTCACCAACGTTCTCTCTCCCGGCGTCTCCAAGGGGAAGGCTCTGGAAAAGCTGGTCGCCCACCTGCAGGTGCCCCTCGGCGAGGTTATTGCCATTGGGGACGGCACCAACGATATCTCACTGCTGACAGTGGCAGGAGTAGCCATCGCCATGGGTAATGCCGCGGACGAGGTAAAAGCAATCGCCGACTACGTTACCCTGGATGTTGACCACAGCGGACTGGCGGCAGCCATCGACGAATACATCTAGCCCAGAAATCGCACCAGCAGCTATCGGCGTATTGCAAGACAGATGTTCACCGGGCACGCATATGTTATAATTAAGATACCCGGGATTTTCCAGGCAAAAAGAAAGGCGGGCATCTTCGCCGCCTTCTATATTTATTGTAAACCAATCGAGTCGCTGACTTCAAATCGCGGCTCTTCATTGAAATCAGTCGAATATCATATTAAGGAGGTACACACATGGCCAAAGTTCAAATGGGCCCCGGATACAATATTTACCCGATGCCCGTGCTCCTGGTCGGCGCCAATGTAAATGGCAAGCCAAACTTCATGACCGTGGCGTGGGGTAATATCGCCAATGCCGAACCGCCCATGGTAGCGGTTGCCATCCGGGCCAGCCGCCATACCCACATCGGCATCGAACAAAACAAGACTTTCTCCGTTAACGTCCCTTCCACCGACATGGTTAAAGAAGTTGACTACTGCGGCGTTGTTTCCGGCGCCAAGGTAGACAAAGTCAAGACCTGCCAGTTCACCGTGTTCTACGGCAAGCTGAGCACGGCGCCCATGATTGAGCAATGCCCCGTCAATCTGGAGTGCAGCGTTCTTCATTCCCTGGAACTGGGGAGCCATACGCTTTACATCGGCCGGATTGAAGAGGTCCACGCCTCCAGCGACTGCGTTACTGAAGGCAAGCTTGACCTGGACAAAGTGAAGCCTTTCTCCCTTCTTGCCGAGCCATCACGGCAGTACTACGCCATGGGCGAGTATCAGGGGAAGGCATTCAACATCGGCCTGGAATTCAAAGAAAAAGAATAGAAATTTTTCCATGGAAAGCGACAGAGATGGTGCCAAAAGCAAGGTAGTGACCACCAGTTGTGATTACGACTGCGGCGGCCGCTGCCTCCTGAAGGTACACGTTAATAAAGGTGAAATCACCAGAATCGACGCCGGGGAAGGGCCGTTGCCCGGCCTGAAAGCCTGTCCCCGGGGTCTCGCCCAGAAAGAGGTCGTGTACGCGAAAGACCGCCTCAAACAGCCCCTGAAACGGATGGGGGAACGAGGCAGCGGGGAATTCAAGCCAATCTCGTGGGAAGAAGCGCTTGATACCGTGTCCCGAGAGCTCCAGAGGGTCAAAGACCAGTACGGAACCAGCGCCATATTTCTCATGGACCATACCGGCTCGCAGGGTGCCCTGCACGGTGTGCAGAAAACCGGCCGCCGCCTTTTCTCCTTTCTCGGAGACTATACTACCTGGTGGGGCAATACCTCTCTGGAAGCCGCCGCTTTTTCCTCCCTTATTACCTTTGGCGATACTTTTACCGGAACCAGCCGGGATAACTTCCTCCACTCCAGGCTAATCATCATGTGGGGCTGGAATCCGGTGGTCACCCGCTTCGGACCCGATACCACTCATTACCTGTCCCGGGCAAAGAAAGCGGGAGTCAGAATTGTCTGCGTCGACCCGAGATACACCGCCTCAGCGAAAGCTCTGGCTGAGCAGTGGATACCGATAAAGCCGGGCACGGACACCGCCATGCTCCTCGCCATGGCCTATGTCATGATTGATGAGGCGACTTATGACCACCACTTCATAGACACCTACACTGTGGGCTTCGAGAAATTCAAAGATTATGTCATGGGTGAAGAAGACGGGGTGCCCAAAACACCGCACTGGGCTGAGGGAATCACCGGCGTGCCCGCTGATACTATAAAGCAGTTAGCCCGGGATTATGCCAGCATCAAACCAGCCGCCCTTTATGCCAGCTGGGCGCCGGGGCGGACGGCCTTCGGCGAGCAATATCACCGGGCGGCAATCACCCTGGCCGCCATGACCGGCAATATCGGCGTCACCGGCGGTTTTGCCTCCGGGGGTACCGGTCGAATCCCCCTTGGTTTGCTCAGCAAGACTTTACCCGTGCCGAAAAGTCCATCTCATTTTGTACATGTCACCGATATTTATGATGCCCTTTTAGAAGGGAAAGCCGGCGGCTACCCGAGTGATATCAAACTGCTCTATATCGTCGGCTGCAATTTATTGAACCAGTTTTTAAACACCAATAAAGGCGTATCGGCACTTCAGAGACCGGAGTTCATCGTGGCTCATGAGCTTTTTCTCACCCCCACCGCCCGCTATGCTGATATTGTTCTGCCCGCCACCACCGCCCTTGAGCGCAGTGATATCGGGCAACCCTGGACCGGAGGGCCTTACTTCATCCACATGGACAAGGCCATAGAGCCATTGCCTCAGACGAAGTCAGATTTGACCATCTTCGCTGAGCTGGCTTCCCGACTGGGTATGCCCGATTATAATGACAATTCAGATGAGGCCTGGCTCAGGGAGTTTGCCGCGGCCACTCCGGACCTTCCCGAATACGAGGTTTTCAAACGTGCAGGAGTTCACCGCATCCCTCTGGACCAACCCTGGGTCTCCTTCAGGGAACAGATTGAGGACCCGGCCCATCACCGCTTCCCCACCCCCTCCGGCAAGATAGAAATATACAGCCAGCAGCTGGCGGAAAGGCAGGACCCGCTGCTTCCCCCCATCTCAAAATACATTCCACCCTGGGAAGGCCCGGATGACCCCGCTATAAGCAAGTACCCCATTCAACTGGTGACTCCCCACTCAAGAGCCCGGATTAATTCGCAGTGGCACGGTATCTCCCGGCTGGATGCGCTGGCAGATGATGCCGCCTGGTTGAACCCCGACGACGCACGGTCGCGGGGTATTGTCGATGGCAGCATGGTGAAAATTCACAATGGCCGCGGGAAACTTCTTGCCACCGCCAGAGTAACCGAGCATATTATGCCCGGCGTTGCCAGTCTGGATGCGGGCGCCTGGTTTGAGCCGGACAGCGAGGGCGTCGACCACGGGGGCTGCGTCAATGTTCTCACCAGAGACAAATCTTCCCCCGGAGGTTCTTTTGTCTGCAATAGCTGCCTGGTGGAAATAGAAAAAGCTGTATAAGAGCGTCCGGTCAGGCTTCTTCAGGTCGGTATTTTTTTACCACTTCCGGGTCGTAGGGTGCCCTTCGCCCGATGCATTGCTCCCGCGGACATAGCTGGCAGCTCTCAAAGCTGACCTCAGTGGGGAAAAATATCCCGGATATCGACTTGATAGGTACCATAAGGAAAGTATCGGTGAGCCTGACGCCGATG
Organism: Dehalococcoidia bacterium; assembly: GCA_030613665.1. Classification (GTDB taxonomy): domain Bacteria; phylum Chloroflexota; class Dehalococcoidia; order Dehalococcoidales; family RBG-16-60-22; genus E44-bin89. The sequence goes on along the minus strand of JAUWLN010000030.1, from coordinate 6,078 downwards.
AGCTCCTCGACCTTTTCCCTTCCCCCGAAGATGGAGAACAGTTCCATCTGCTGCGTTATTGGCCAGTCAATTTCGGCACCGGCCCCCGGTGCCATTCTGGATAATTGCCCCAGAGCATATCTTTTCTTCAAGTAGCTCTCAACCTGTTGCCGGGCCAGTGCCAGCGCTGTCTCCTTAATCTGGTCAAGATAATATCCCTTGATGAAATCGGTGGACGGTATATCAATCTCTTCAAGCTCCCGACCGCAGGTAATGACGTAAGGAAAGACGCGCTCCACCTTGTCCAGGTTCACCCGGAGGACCCGGCTGGTAAATGCAACACCGCTGATTTGCAGCGAGTCCTCGTTTTTATTCTCAACATAGGAAACCTCATAGACTGCCTTCGGTCTGGCGATAGGGACGGCAATATCCAGCATCTCCCGTATATTGTCCAGAATATTGTCGTTCCTTTTGCGGAGGCGCATACGCTTTATAACGGCTTCAAGTTCAAGCTCAATCGGGATACTGTTCAGTACTTCCATTGTGCTCCTTCCAAAAGCAAACGATATGCTTGATAAAGAGGTTTGTTCCCGGGCAACCAGGTACAGGTCTGTATCCGGGGTTACCGCAGGCGCTCGCGGATGGCCTTGCGCACGGCGTCCTCTATCGTCTCCTCAACCTCCCGGGTGCGCTCGTATTCCAGCCTGGCCAGCTCTTCTTTACAGAAGCGTTCAAACAACTGTCTTCCCTGTCTCCAGCCACAAAGCCACACCATGCCCAGTCCGAAGGCGGCCAGCGGCGCTACGATTTCAAGGATGACTCCCTGAAAGAGCAGGATTATGACGATTATCAGAATGGCAAAGAGAAAAATGGCGATATTAAGGTCCCATCTGGCCGTACGTGCCCTATCTTTTGCCCTCTGGAAGGCAAGCCGTTCCTTCTCTTTGTTTTCACGCTCGGAAGCCTGCTCCTCTCCCAACGTATCACCTCTTTTTTCCCCAAGAAAAACGTCTCAGGGTCCCCCTGCCAGACTATCTCCCCACTTTATGTTTATCTGTTATTTTCCCCTAATGCTTCAGTCCTGTCAAGCCGAACGGTGGCCGGCTAAAGTACCACGCTCATAGCTGAGTGATTACCTCTTCCAGAAAGTGAACATGCGTTTCCACCAGGGATTTCTCTCCCCCAATCCCTTTATAGTAAATATATGTTCGCATTTACCACAGCGCCAGGTCCGGAACTGCTCGGTGTAGTATGTTCCAGAGCTGCCGCAGCGGGGGCACGTGGTGCGTATCTTGGCCTCAGTTTCCTTATCCATATTTCGCCAGTATCGGTCATACCAGCCCGGTCGTGATGGCATATCAATCTCCTGTAAATGAAATTAAACTTTCAGTCGATTCCCGATTGCGATGCCAAATTCCTGACATCTGGGTAGCTCCCCTTCTATGATTGGCCCTTTCATCCCTTCGACCCTGACAGATAATCCGGGTGCCGCGAGTGATAGCGACGGTGCCTTTTCCCCTACCTGCTTTTCCATCTTTTTCACGGCTTTCTCAAAGTCCTTGCCGATACAGGTATCGAAGACAGCCGCCAGCTTCCCCTCAAAACTGAATTTGGCAAGTCCGTCAATGAATTTCCTGATGCTCCGGGTGGCATTGCCCATGTGGTTGGGTGAACCGATAACGATGGCATCAAATTCGCTAAGCCCCCCGGGATTTATCTCCTTCAGTTCACGCACCTCAACTTCAACACCGGAAACCTGTCTCATCCCCTCGGCAATCTTCTCGGCAACCAGCCTGGTGTTGCCGTACTTTGACTCGTAAATTATTATCGCCCCGGCCATTTTACCACCCCTTTTATGACATTTACTCAAACTGAATATATAAGGACAGACTACATATGCAGCTCGATGATATCGCCGTCCTGCAGGACATGGTCGCGCTTGACCATGATGCCATCGTGCTTGCCCGAGCCCCACAGTCGGGCGAATTTGAGCCTGGCCCTGAAATCCTTGTGCACCGCTTCGGCGGCGTCGGTGAGAGTGCTTCCCTTTCCCAGGATAATCGGGTCGTTCATATCCGGCTTCTGGCCGGGGGTCTTGGTGTACACGCGGATAATCTCAAGCAACCGGAAGACCTGCCTTTTCATCTTCTCCAGACCAGACCCGTCCCTGGCCGAGATGGAAACAAGCGGCAGCTTATCACCATATCCGGCCTGCAATGACTTAAAACCGACATCGGCGCCGGGAAGGTCCGCCTTGTTGCCCACCACCAGGACCCTCTGCCGGCTCAGGATTCCCTCTTCGTTTTCGTTCTGATTAAGGCTGATTCTCATTTGCCACAGCTGCTCGATTGCTGACACCATCTGCTCCCCAGGAGCGTCGTTCAAATCAACCACCATGAGCAGGGCATCCGCCCGCCTTAGCATGGGCGGCAGCCACCATTCAATCATCTGGGGCACCAGGGGTGGGGTATCAAGCAGCTGTATCTGTATGTTTTCAAAGGGCATCATGCCCGGGCTGGCGGCATAGGTGGTGAAAGGGTAGTCGGCCACTGCCGGTGAGGCGTTGGTCACCCTGGCCACAAGCTGTGATTTGCCGGCATTGGGCAGCCCGACCACGGCCACCTGAGCGGCGCCTTCTTTCTCAATCGCCATGGTCATCCGCTGGGCACCACTCTTCTTGCCCGCCTGCTGCGTCAGCTTGGCGATTCGACTTCTCAGCTCGGCTCGCAGGTGGTCGGTGCCCTTATGCTTGGGCATAATGGCCAGCATCTCTTCCAGCGCGGCGATTTTCTCGGCCGGGGTCTTCGCCGCCCGGAAGTTTTTCTCGGCATCGAAATACTGCGGTGGCAGGTTCGCCGGCATCTTACAGCGACTCCTTTACCGTTCTGGCCAGCTTTTCCGTCATACCACTGATTGCCGCCATTTCCTCAACCGATGCTTCCCTGATAGCCTGAACCGAGCCAAATTTCTTCAGGAGGGCGCGCCGGCGCCTGGGCCCGATGCCCGTTATGCCGTCAAACGCCGAGGTGAATGCTTCCCGGCGGTGTACGTTGTGATAATATCCCAGAGCAAAGCGGTGTGCCTCGTCACGAAGTCGCTGCAACAGCTTGAGCCCCGGAGAACGGCGCGAGAGAACAATCGGCTTCGCCTTTCGAGGCACGTAAATCTCTTCATTTTCCTTGGCCAGGCTGGCCACCGGCACCGACGTTACGCCCACCCCACCCAACGCCGATAGCGCGGCATTGAGCTGGCCTTTGCCGCCATCGATGAGTACCAGGTCAGGGACAATTGCCCAGGTATCCGGCACGGATTTTTCCTCGCCGAGGTGCTTGAACCTTCGTCTCAGAACCTCCTCAAGCATAGCGTAATCATTGGCCCCCGGCACCGTTTTAATGCGGAAGCGCCGGTAATGGGCCGGCTTTGATTTTCCTTTTTCAAAGACCACCATGCTGCCCACCGCCGCCTTACCCTGAATATCGGAGATGTCATAGGCTTCCATACGCAGCGGCGGCTGGGGCAGGTGCAGTTCTTTCTCTATCTCGTCAATGGCTGCCTCCAGCTCTTTCGGCGTGGCGAGCTGCCTGATTTTCAGCTGCTCCAGCCCCTGCCTGGCGTTCTCGGCAACGATGTCCACCAGCTGCTTCCTGCTGCCGCGGCGCGGCACCCGGATATCAACCCGACCGCCCCGCCTGCCCTGCAACCAGCCCTTGAGCACCGCTGTATCTTCCACCGGGTACTGCAGGAGCAGTTTGGGTGGTATGTTCGGGCTGGAACCGTAAAACTGCTTGATGAAGCCGGTTATAATCTGTCGCGGCTCTTCCTGCTGCGTGCCCTGCATCACAACGCTCTCACGTCCCGTCAGCTTGCTGTTGCGGATGAAGAAAACCTGGACATAAGCCTGGTCTCCGTCCTGAGCAAAGGCGACGACGTCCTGCTCGCCGCTGACCGCGGCGGCGATTCTCTGCCCTTCCACAACTTTGTCCATGGCCTGAACCTGGTCGCGATACAGCGCCGCCTTCTCAAAATCCAGCGCTGCCGCCGCCCGGGCCATCTTGTTCCGAAGGTTCCTGATAACCCTATTCTGCTTCCCTTCCAGGAACATGATGACCTGTTTGATGACCTCATCGTATTCCTTCCGGCTCACCGCTCCGATGCACGGCCCGAGGCAACGACCTATATAATATTCCAGGCACGCCCGCGAATCGGTGCCGGTAATCGTCTTCGCGCAGTAACGGAACGGAAAGATGCCCTTGAGCACCTTCAATGTCTGGCGCACGGACCTGGCGCTGGCAAACGGCCCGAAATAGCGCGAGCCGTCCTCCTCCAGACGCCGGGTGATGTGGACCCGGGGCCATTCCTCTTTGAGGTTTATCTTGAGGTAGGGAAAAGACTTATCATCCTTCAGCCTGACGTTATAGCGGGGGTGATGACGCTTGATGAGGTTAAGTTCCAGAATCAGCGCTTCCTGCTCCGAGGCGGTCACGTAGAAGTCGATGTCAGCCATCCTGGAGACCATCTTCAGCAGCTTGAGCGACAACTTCTGGCCGGCGCCGAAATACGACCTTACCCGGTGGCGGAGATTTGCCGCCTTGCCCACATACAGGATTGTCCCTTCCTCGTCACGGAAAAGATATACGCCGGGACTGTCCGGCAACCGGTTTAATTGCTCCTCAATCAGTACGCTCGTCAAGTTTGCCTCTCCCCTGAATATTCTAACACAGCCCTTGTGGTGGACAAAGCAAACCCGTTGACTGCAAAGGAACTTTATAGACTGCACAATCTAACGAATTGTGTGGCTATTGACAAAGAAACCACCCTGGACGACAATTTACTCAAATAGGAAGAGCCTATTTTATACCTGTCAATACTAAAACGCTAACGATATGGGATTAGTTTCAAAAACAATACTGTGCGCTTGGTGTTAATATCTTGCGAAGGAGAATAAAATTCAAATGACTAATCCCTGGCTTCGAATTCCAGCTACAGACTATGAGCAGCATATGAGTAGCCCGGATGTCGACCAGCTATCATTCTTGGCGCATACATTCAATGAATCAGTGGAGAATCACGATGCCAGTGCCATTGCTTTGCTTGGGTGTGCGACAGGTAATAGTCTTGAATACGTGAACCCAGAAAACACGAAGCGAGTAACCGCTGTAGATATTAACCCGGAGTACTTGAAAATCCTTCGTCAACGTTATGAAAGATGTGTTCCAGGTTTGGAAATCGTTGAAGCTGACCTCGAGAAGTGTGAGCTCGATGACCGAGCTTACTCTCTGGTATTCACTGGATTAATTTTCGAGTATCTTAATCCACGGATATTGATAATGAAAATCGCGAATTGGCTACGTTCGAGTGGTATTATGGTGACGGTTCTTCAACTTCCAGCAGAACATGCAGGGAAGGTGTCGAAAACACCCTACATGAGTCTCAAGCTTCTGGACCCAGTCCTGAAACTCGTTTCTCCAGAAGAGTTAAAGTCGCAAGCAAAGGATGCTGGGTTACGAGAGATTAGCACCAGAACTGTTACTCTTAAATCTAACAAGTCCTTCTGCATTGGAACATACAGGAAGGAAATGCCATATTATGAAACACAATAAATGTTATCAGGTGACCGGAGGTAAATCATGGCTCAATCCATTATTAAACCAAGCGTGCATAAAGTCGGCTTCATTTCGCCGCCAGCCTGGTTTGACATATCACCGACTGAGTTCCTGCGTATTGCTCCAAAAAATACGATTGTTATGCAAACAGTCATGCGGCTACCGGATTTTGACTATAAAGTAGACAGAGTGGAACAATTTATAAATTCTGTACCAGAGTTGGGTGCGTGTTTTAATTCTCTAGCAGAAGCCGGAGCTGACGTTGTAACCCAGTTTGGATACCCTTTTTCCTTAGCTCATGGGTGGGAAAAGGCTCAAAAGGTTTATAAAAATATTCAGGAAAACAGCGAAACCAGTGTACTGCACCCCAGTTAGTCAAGCCGTGACTAAGAGAGTCAGCTGGTAATTTTGATACTCCTCTTCGAATTTCATTGGTGACTTGTAACCCAGTGACGAATGCAGATAAGACCGATTGTAGCTCTCGATCCACTTGCCC
>JAUWLN010000032.1 GCA_030613665.1 Dehalococcoidia bacterium | reverse complement strand
GGGCAAGTGGATCGAGAGCTACAATCGGTCTTATCTGCATTCGTCACTGGGTTACAAGTCACCAATGAAATTCGAAGAGGAGTATCAAAATTACCAGCTGACTCTCTTAGTCACGGCTTGACTAACTGGGGTGCAGTACAGAATTATTCAGTATATGTAACTCATCCATTAGACGACATCTATATAAAACACGTAGTTGAAAAGATACAAGAAGCCGCTCAGGAAGCGGAATTTAGCGAATATGAAACTATAGAGTTTGCTGCTAGCTTTGTTCAAAGTCTCCCGTATACCGCCGACTCTATTACTACTCCTTACGACGAGTATCCTAGATATCCTATTGAAACCCTCGTAGACAAAGGTGGTGACTGTGAGGACACCTCAATTCTGCTAGCATCAATAATTGATAAAATGGGTTACGGAGTAGTCTTAATAGAGTTACCCAACCACTGTGCGATAGGTGTAAAGGGCGGCCAAAATATATATGGTACATACTGGGAATATGAGGGTAGTAGATACTATTATATAGAGACAACAGGTAAGGGTTGGAAAATCGGACAACTACCAGAAGAATATGAGAATACCTCGGCTTCTATTTACCCTATGGTTCCAACTCCAATTCTTACTCATGATTGGAGCATAAAAGGCAGAGGAAACATAGGTGAACTAGAAGTCACAGTTTATAATCTGGGGACTGCTACAGCTTACAATGTATTTGTTTTAGCAGGTTTTGATGCGGGCGAAAATAAGCTTTGGAACGGACAGCAAAGTGACTACTTTCAAATAAGACCTGACCATCATGTTACAATTACGTTGAATCTTCGGGTACCGCTGGACAAACACACTCGCTTAATAGTGCAGATAGGCATAGATAATAATCTCGTGGACGAGAGTTATTCTAAGTGGGCTGATACCTAGTAGGACAATTAATATTAGCAGGGGTTAGTATACACGACTAGGTCTTAAGTCGCATCGTGCCGCAAATCCGGCGGTATCGGGCACCGCTCACACTTCTCATTGCAGGGCTCAACATGAATTATAACGCTGGCGTGCTGTAACTTGTTCTTAATATCCCGTTCCAGGTGGTCACACATCTGGTGCGCCTTTTCGATGCTGATATCTTTCGGCATTACCAGGTGCAAATCAATGTAACGCTGCCTGCCCGCTTTCCGGGTACGCAGGGCATGAAAATTAACCAGCTCCCCGACATGCTCCATTATGGCTGATTTAACGATATTTTCTTCGTCTTCCGGCAGCTTGACATCAATCAGCCCGCCGAATGATTTTTTCATCACGTCATAACCCGACTTAAAAATGACCAGAGAAACCAGCAGCGCAATTATCGGGTCAATGATGGTGAGGCCGGTGAAACGGATGATAATCAGGCCCACCAGTACCCCCGCTGCCGAGTAGACATCCGCGGCAATATTACGAGCATTGGCCTCGAATGCCACCGAATCGGTGGTCTTTGCTACCCTGAGCAGGTACCTTGACAGGAAAACACTGGCAATAATGGAAACCAGCATCATGCCTATACCGGCTTCCGTCAATTCAAGGGTTGCCCCGGTGATAATGCGGCGTATCGCGGAATATATAATCAGGCCACCGGCAGCAAAAATCAGTGCCGCCTGCACCACCGCCGCTATATTTTCCACTTTGCCATGGCCGAAAGGGTGCTCTTCATCAGCGGGCCTGGCGGCAACCACAACGGCAAAGAAGGTAATTGTGATGGCGAATAAATCCAGAAAACTGTCTGCCGCCTGGGCAAGAACGCTGATGCTCCCCGTGATAACCCCCACCACCACCTTGAACACAATCAGTCCAATGACTACGCCCAGAGAAAGCTTGGCGGCGCCTCTTCTGGTAGCAAGCATCATTCCCTACCTATTTCACGGCTTTTGTCCGCGCGAAGGGCAGCCAGTTGATAAACCGTCCCCACTCCCTCTTATCCCAGATCACCAGCATCGTTGGGGCTATGCAGATGGAACTGAATGTCCCGGCGATAATGCCGATGATGAGAACGGCGACCAGGTTCTGGATGGTGACGCCGACGAAGAGCAGCAGCGCCAGGACGACAATCAGCGTGGTAAGGCTGGTGTTGACAGAGCGCCCGAGCGTTTCCACGAGGCTGTTGTTGACCACCGTCTCGAAGTCAACGTTGATGTCCAGTCGCAGGTTTTCCCTTATCCGGTCAAAGATGACCACGGTGTTATTCACGCTGTAGCCAATCACCGCCAGAATACCGGTGATGAACATCATATTCACCTGCCAGTTCAGTATGCCGCCGAGAATGGAGAAAACTCCCAGCGCCACCAGCGCATCGTGAACGAGGGCGATGATGGCACAGGTGCCATAGTGGAAGGGCTTGGGCATGCGGCGGAACGCCCAGGTTACGTAGAGCAGTATGCCCAGCGCCGCTACCGCCACCGCGATAACCGCCGTCCGCACCGTCTCGGTGGCTATCAGCGGTGATACCGATGAGAACTCGGGCTCGGTGAGCTGGCCAAACCTGGCCTCAAGCCCGGCTTCCAGCGCTTCCTTGTCCTCAGTGTTCAGCTCCATGGTACGTATCAGGTAATCGCCGGTACCAGTGCGCTGTATAATCACGTTATCATGACCGAGGTCAGCCAGTGCCACTTCCAGCTCGCCCTGTTCGACTTTCTGCTCAAAGTCGACGGTGAGCATCGAGCCGCTGCTGAACTCAATTCCCGTTTTCAGGCCGAAGGTCAGCAGGGAGATAATTCCGATAAAGATAACCACTCCCGATATCAGAAAGAACCTGAATCTTTTACCGACAATATCAAACATCTTTTTTACCCACCGATACGCTGAAAAGACGCGTCTTCTTCGACAGCGGACCGCCGACGAACAGTCGCAGCAATGTCCGTGTCACCACAATGGCAGAGAACATGCTCACCAGCACGCCGATGAACAGGGTCACGGCAAAACCAGCCACCGGCGCACCGCCCACGATGCTGTTGCCTACCCACATTAGAATCAAGCAGACAATAATGGTGGTGATATTGCTGTCACGTATGGCATTCCACGCCCGGTTAAAACCAGCTTCAATGGCCGCCCCCAGGGTACGGCCGGTCCTGATTTCCTCTTTCATCCGCTCAAAAATGAGCACATTGGCGTCCACCGCCATACCAATGGAGAGAATGAACCCACCCAAACCGGCCAGGGTCAACGTTACCGGCCAGAGCTTGAACACAGCCAGCACTATGGCCCCGTAGAAAACAAGCGAGAGACAGGCCAGAATACCGGATACACGGTAGTACGCCATCATGAAGAGCATCACCAGAAGTATGCCAATGATGCCCGCCTTCACGCTCATATCGATGAAACCGGCACCCAGTATGGGGGAGACGGTCTGGTCATAAATCGGGGTCAATGGCAGCGGTATGCGCCCGGCATTGAGCAGCTGGGACAGCTCCTGCGCTTCATTAAAACTCAAACCTTCAATCTGTCCCCGGTCGGTAATCTTGGCACGGACGATAGGGGCTATGGGCTCGCCGTCGTCCCCGAGCAGGGGTTCTCCGCTCAGGTAAATGCCCAGCGGCTCCCCGATAAGCCGTCCGGTAACTTCCCCGGAGATTTTCCTCCCCTCGCTGTTCCACTCAAAGATAAGTAACACTTCACCAAACTGACCAGTGGTGACATACGTATTATCCCGGAAGTAGGAACTGTTGAGCTCCCCTTCCTGTCCGCCGATGACCGCCGTTGCCGGCACCCATTCCTCTTCCCCATCATCTTTGAGTTTCAACTCGCGGAATTCGATGAGCGCCGTCTGGCCGATGAGTTTCTTGGCCTTATCAGCCTCGCTTATGCCCGGCAGCTCCACGATAATGCGGTCATCGCCCTGCTTCTGTATCACCGGCTCGCTTACACCGAGGATATTTATGCGCCGCTGGATGACGGCAACAGCGCCGTCAATAGCCTCTTCTTCCTCCCCTGGCTCAATATCCGAGAAGTCGGCCAGGTAGACCATGTGAATGCCTCCCCTCAGGTCAAGGCCCAGGCGCATTGCCTCCCTGCCCCACAGCGGGTACAGGAGAGCAATAACGGCAAATGCAAAGAGGGCCATTACTATAGATATAGTAACCAGGTTTTTCGTGGTCATGGCTTAGAAACGCTAATTATCCTTTCGCAAAGAGATATTGAAAGTATGCTGAATATACGGTAAAGCCTCTTCTCTTGTGGTCACTTCTCCGGCTGCCTGCGCCTCCCGTACCGCCTCCAGTATTTCCGCAAAGCGCGGCCCGGGACTCAACCCGAACAGCTCTATTAAATCATGACCGTCCACCAGCTTCGGCGGGGCCGTCAGTTTCTCTTCCCCGGCATGTCTGGCCAGAACATGGGTTACAATTTCCGCGTGTTCCCGCCAGTGAGCTATATCAAGATTCCCTCCCCTCGTGGCGAGATGGTCGGCCAGGCTGAGGAAAAGAATGTCAATCCCGGCCTCGCCGGCATCACGGAAGTAACGGTAAATCGCCCGGTTGGTCGGCAGCCCCTCATGGCTCATCTGCGTTGGCCGGAGGTGGTACCTCACCATTATCTCCACCAGCTTTATCTCCCTGGTGCTGAACCTCAGCCTTTCCATTATATCAGTCACCGCGAGGGCGCCCTCCTGAGGATGGCCAAGGAAACGCGTCCGTCCGGTCTGCTCAACCATTTTCGTCTGCGGTTTGGCGATATCGTGCAGCAGCGCTGCCAGTCGAAGCAGCGCTTTCCTGGTGCTGCCGTGGCCGACTTCGCGCGAAAAGTGCTGTGCCAGTTCCAACGACCAGGGAACGGCTTCCATAACTTCCGCACCGGCGTACTCCCAGTCGCCCTCCCGGAGCAGAAAATCCACCGCTTTTACCGTGCGCAGAGAGTGTTCAAAAACATCCCAGCAATGCTCCCTGGGCTGCGTCACCCCTTTTGTCGGCACCATCTCGGGGAAGATACTATCCAGCAGCCCCAAATCCTCAAGAGATTCGAAGTGCCGACCTCCGTCCGGCAAAACCAGCAGCCGGAGCAGTTCTTCTCTGACCCGCTCACCGGCCACGCTGCCAATAAGCCAAGCATGGTGCTTGATGAGCGCTTCTGTATCCCCGTCTATCATGAAGGAAAGCTCAGCTGCCAGACGAACCGCCCGCAGCAGGCGAATGGGGTCATCGCCAAAAGCCGACTCGCTGACCACCCTTATAACCCCGCGATTGCAATCCTCCTGCCCGCCGGACGGGGCGATAACCACCGGGGACTGCGGATTGCGGAGCAGTTCTTCGAGTTCAATCGCCATGGCGTCAATAGTAAAATCACGCCGCGCCAGGTCCGGCTCAATGCCGCCCTCGATGGTAGAAAAATCGAGCTCCCACTTCCTGTCCTCAGCAGTGAGCACCACTCTGCCCACACCGTTATCCTCGTCCAGGGGCACGTATTTACCATGCAGGTCGTCAGCCATTCTGGAGGCTACTTCAAGCGCATCATGGGCAACGGCAATATCAATATCCGCCACCTGACGCCCAAGCATCATATCACGCACCACGCCGCCGACAAGATACGCAGTTATACCACGGTCGGTAAGGTAGTGATTAACTCGTCTCAGCAGGGACAGAATGTCCGGCGCGATGTCTGTTTTCACTTCTGTCGTCACTAAAGAGTACATCCGTTAAACTATACTGGAAGCAGCGTATTTTATCAAGTCTGAATAGCTTGACGCTTGCCTTTGAAGTTGGTTAATATGGGCCAATGGTAGTCAAAGATTCCCGATTTTCCTACGCCTGGGTCATTGTCGGCATCGTCGTTATCAGCATGACATTGATTTATGGCATCAGGCATTCCTTCTCCGTCTTTTTCCCGTCTATTCTGGAAGAATTCGGCTGGAGCCGCGGCAGCACTGCCTTCATGCTTTCCCTGAACCTGCTGGTATATGGTTTTCTGGCGCCCCTCGCCGGCAGCCTCGGCGACCGCTGGAAGCCGCATCGTGTCATGCCCATCGGCCTCATCGTTCTGGGTCTGGCAACGATGGGCTGCGCCTTTGCCCGCGAGCTGTGGCATTTCTATTTGCTCCTCGGCGTTGTGGCAGCAATCGGCATGGCCTTCGCCGGCTGGCCTCTGCTGGGTCCGGCGCTGGCCAACTGGTTTTCCCAGAAGCGAGGACTGGCCATGGGGCTGGCACAGACGGGGGCCGGCTTCAGTTTCACCTACGGTTTGTACGCCGAGTTCGCCATATCGCAGCTGGGCTGGCGCCATGCCTATTTCGTGCTGGCGGGCACGCTCTGGGTAATACTCCTGCCTCTCTATTTCCTCTTCTTCCGCTTCCGCCCGGAGGGCAAAGGATTAAAAACCTACGGCACGGACGGAATTGCACCGGCCAAAGAGAAAACACCTGAAAGCAAACAAGCCTTATCAGGCGACTGGACTCTCAAGCAGGCAATCGGTACCTACCAGCTCCGGCTGCTGATGCTGACTTATTTCCTCTTCTGGGGCATCGGCACCTACATGGTAATCGCGCACCAGGTAAAGTTCGCCGAGGACGTTGGCTACAGCAGCACCTTTGCCGCTTCAATCTTTGCCCTTTACGGCTTCAGCCTGATGGGGGGAAACCTTTCCGGCGGCATATCAGACCGCATCGGTCGGGAGATGACAATTACGCTGTCCTCCTCGCTGATGATTATCGCCCTCATCGCCCTGATTTCAGTCCAAGACACTTCCCAGCCGTGGCTTCTCTATATCTACGCCATCTGCTTCGGTTACGGAGGCGGATTTTTCACTCCCACCATGACCGCCGGTGCGGCGGATATATTCCACGGGAAGCACTTTGGCGCCATCGCCGGCATACTGCTTACCGGCATGGGAATCGGCGGGGTAATTGGTCCATGGCTCGGCGGCTTCATATACGATATTACCGGCGGCTATACATTCGCCTTTTTCCTCTGTATGGCAGCCTTTGTCCTGGCCTGCACCACGTTCTGGATTGCCGCACCGCGAAACGCAGACAGGCTGAATGCGAAAATGATGAAAATACCCGCAACACCCGACCGACGTTAATGCCATGTTATTCCAGAGTGATAAGCCAGCAGACAACCAGACTTTAGACCAGCTCGCCGAACGGGCGGCAGCCCTGATTGCCGGGGCGGGGAAAATCGTGGTTTTCACCGGCGCCGGCGTCAGCACCGAATCGGGCATACCTGATTTCCGCAGCCCGGGCGGTATCTGGGACCGCTTTGACCCGGATGATTTCACCTACCAGAAGTTCATCAGCAGCGCCAGCGCCCGGCAAAGACAGTGGCAGTTGCTCTGGAAAGAGCGCCTGACGGAGACAGTGAAGCCAAATCCCGCCCACCATGCCATTGCCGAGCTACACAGATTAAATAAACTCGACTGCGTGATTACCCAGAATGTGGACAGCCTGCACCAGGTCGCCGGAGTCCCGGATGATAAGGTGTTTGAGCTTCACGGCAGCATGCGCCGGGTGGTCTGCCTGCAGTGCCACCGGAGGTACACTATGCCGGAAGTCAAAAAGCGACTGGACGCCGGCGAGGAAGTCCCCGACTGCGAAACATGCCACGGCATATTGAAACCGGATATCGTACTCTTCGGGGAGATGCTGCCGGACGAAGTATTTTCAGAAGCAGCCTCCCGTGCCGAGCGCTGCGACCTTTTCATCGTCATCGGTTCCAGCCTGGTCGTCTATCCCGCAGCACTGCTCCCGAGCTACGCCACCGATGCCGGTACCGAGTTGATAATCATAAACCTGAGCGAAACGCCCATGGACCAGCAGGCGAGCATAATTATCAGGGCAAAGGCCGGAGAAGCCATGTCAAGAATAATGCAGAAGCTTGCCGGGAAATAAACGGTTGAATTGATGCCACTCTTCAATTATAATTTAGTGGCTCTTAAATTTAACGCTTTTTAATACCCTTTTTATGAAAGCTAAACTTGCCAGCAGAGTACTCTCCGGCGATACCATCGCCGCCGCCAAGCTCATCAGTGGCATAGCCGACGAAGCGCCCGGTGCCTTCGAGGAAATGAGCCATATTTATCCCCATACCGGAAAGGCGTACATCGTTGGCGTTACCGGCTCACCGGGCGCCGGCAAGAGCACCCTGACCAGTAATCTCATCGGCCACTTTCGCAAAGAGTTAATGACCATCGGCGTCATCGCCATTGACCCGACGAGCGCCTTCACCGGCGGGGCGCTGCTGGGTGACAGGATAAGGATGCAGCAGCACGGCGAGGATAAGGACGTCTTCATCCGCAGCCTGGCGACGCGAGGCTTGCAGGGCGGCCTGGCCAAGGCTACCATCGAGACCATTCACATCATGGACGCGATGGGCAAAGATATCATCCTTGTTGAGACCGTTGGTTCAGGGCAGATAGAAATAGACATCACCAGAGTGGCCGATACCACCCTGTTCGTCATGACACCGGAGGCCGGCGACGCCATTCAGATGATGAAAGCGGGCATCCTGGAAGCCACCGATATTTTTGTCATCAACAAGGCCGACAGGGGAAACGCCGACATTATCCAGACCGACCTCCAGACAATGCTCTCGATGAGGCACTGGCTTCCCGACGAATGGCAGCCCAGCATAATCTTCACCGAAGCCATCTATGACAAGGGTACCGCAGAGCTGGCGCTTGAAATATCCAGGCACCGGGAGCACCTCACCGTAACCGGCGAGATGCAGAAACGGAAGAAATTGAGATTGAGGCTGGAGCTGATGGAAACGGTGGAAGGGCTCATCAAAGACAGCATCGCCGGCATTGACCACGGCAAGTATCTGGACAAGCTGATTGACGAGCTGCTCAAGGGGAAAATAAACCCGCAGGCAGCGGCACAACAGCTGGTCAAAAGACTGGCCAGCGACCTTGGCCGCGTTAACAATAACCCGTAATAAACTTCGCCAGGAGGTAGAGATGGATTTTTCCCTGACTGAAGAGCAGAAGATGCTCAAGGCAATGGTCGCCGATTTCGCCGCCAAGGAACTGGAGCCAATTGCCGCTCAAATCGATGAGGAGTCCAGGTTCCCTGCGGAAAGCATCCCGAAGATGGCGGGGCTCGGACTCCCCGGGGTCGGTTTTCCCGAGGAGTACGGCGGCAGCGGCGGCGGCGCCACCGAGTTCTGCCTCGTCATCGAAGAGCTCAGCCGTGTCTGTGCTGCCACCGGCCTCATTATCCTTGCCAGCTCCGGCCTGGTTGCCGAACCAATCTATATGCACGGTAATGAAGAGCAGAAAAAGCGCTTCGTACCTCCCATCACCAGCGGCGAAGTGCTCGGTGCCTTCGCGTTGACGGAGGCGGGGGCAGGCAGCGACCCCGCTGCCCTTGAGACCACCGCCATTCGCAAGGATAACGGGTATGTCCTCAATGGAAGCAAGATTTTCATCACCAACGGTGCCGAAGCCGGCATTATCCTTGTCTTCGCCGCCACTGACAAAGCGCTGCGCCACAAGGGCATAACCGCTTTTGTCGTGGAAAAAGATACCCCCGGTTTTTCCGTGGGCAAGCACGAGAACAAGATGGGCATACGGGGGTCATCAACCGTGGAGCTGGTTTTCGAGGACTGTTTTGTGCCTGAAGAAAATCGCCTCGGCAACGATGGTGACGGTTTCAGAATCGCCATCAGTACCATAGACGCCAGCCGGGTCGTGGTCGCCGCTCAGGCGCTGGGCATCGCTCAGGCCGCTTTTGACCATGCCCTGGCGTACGCCAAAGAACGACAGCAGTTCGGCCAGCCGATAATCAATTTCCAGGCGATTCAGTGGATGCTGGCCGATATGGCCACGCAGATTGATGCCGCCAGGCTGCTTGTCTACCGCGCCGCCTATCTGCAGGACCAGGGGCAACCCTTCGTCAAAGAGGCATCAATGGCCAAGGTCCATGCCGCGGAGACCTCCTCGTTCGTGACCAACAAAGCCATCCAGATATTCGGCGGCTACGGCTACGTTAAGGGATACCCGGTGGAACGTTATCTGAGAGATGCCAAAATCACCGAGATATACGAGGGCACCTCCGAGATGCAGCGCATGACCATCGCCCGGCAGCTGATGAAAGAAGGGTGAGAGAGAGGCGATTATCCCTTCTTGTCCAGTCCCTTTTCCTTCATCATCGCCTTGGTTCGCTTGCTTATCTCATCAGCTTTGGCAAGCAGCCATATCATGGTACCCAGACATAGAAGGAAAATACCAACACCGATGGGCCCTGTCCAGAACAGAATAAGCCATAAGTTGTCCATCTCTTCCCCCTTATTTTAGTCTAAGCTTCCAGAACAAAGGCAGGGCTGGCGCCCTCTCCGGCGGAATACTTATCGCCGGCGAAAACATTGGCCTCGGTCATTTTAACCTTTTTACCTATCAGCGCTTCCATGGTCGCCTTCTCCGGTTCAACGCCGACCAGGTTGCCCATTATCCAGGGCCCTTCGTCAAGCTCAACCAGCAGAATGGTATAGGGCACTTCGTCCTCGCGCCCCTCGGCGGCAACGTTGCAGGAGGTGAAGGTCTGTATCCTGCCGTTGCCTTTCAGTTCCATAACCTCCAGGTCCGGGCCGGCACAGCTGCGGCATACCATCTTGGGAGGCACGGTCACTATGCCACAACTCTTGCACTTCAATCCCAGCAGCTTGTTCTGCTTCAGCGCTTCGTTGTACTCTTTAAAATTCAGTTTATATTCCATCTTGGCCTCCAGCTATTAAACAACTCTTATTACCAGCCCCGCTGGAAAATCATATTGACCAGTGTGCAGCCATCCCCACCCAGGGTATCAGTCATGCCAACCCTGGCGCCCTCAACCTGGCGCCCCGGCTCCACCTCTCCTCTCAGCTGCTTGGCTATCTCGTAGACCTGTCCGGCACCTGTAGCACCGATGGGATGCCCTTTCGCTTTCAGCCCACCGGAAGGATTGATGGCGACTCTCCCGCCGATGTCGGCCTCACCCTTCACCCAGGCCTCACCAGACGTACCGAAATCGAACAAACCGAGGCTCTCGGCAGAGATAAGGCTGGCGATGCTGAAACAGTCGTGCAGCTCGCAGATATCGATATCCCCGGGTTTGAGTCCAGCCATGTCATAAGCCTGCTGCGCGGATAGTTCCCTGGACCTGAATCGCGGCAGGTACTCCTGCTGGTTGGCCAGAGTCCCGTTGGAAGCCTGGCCCGTGCCGATAACGAACACCGGCTTATCGGTCAGTTTCTTAGCGGCCTCTTCCGAAGCCAGCACCAGAGCGGCGCCACCATCGGAAAACGGGCAGCAGTCATGCAACTGTATCGGCGTGCTCACCATGAAAGAGCCCAGTACTGCCTCCATGGTCACCTTTTTGCGCAGATGTGCCTTCGGGTTTAGCATCCCGTGCTTGTAAGACTGCAATGAAACGGTAGCCATTTGCTCCTTCAATTTCGGCAGCGGTATGCCGTATTTCGCCGAGTACAGGTGAGCCAGCATGGCGAAGACGGCCGGAAAGGTAAGGCCCGAGGCAAACTCGTAGCGTGAATCACTGAACATGGCAAAAGTGCGCGTGGCCAGCGGTGTTCCCATACTGGCTGCCCGCTCCACACCACCAGCCAGAACCACGTCATAGAAACCGGAAGCCACCCACATCCAGGCATCCCGCACTGCCATGCTCGCCGAGGCGCAGGCGCCTTCATATCGATTGGCCGGCACGTTAAAGCAGCCGATGTTCTCGGCGGCAAAAGCCTGCACCGAGCCCTGTCCTTCCGTAAAATCCCCCAGCGCGTTGCCCAGGAAAAGGGCCTGAATATCTTTCGGTTTCAGATTTGATTCCGCAAGCGCTTCCGCAGCCGCTTCGGCAAAGAGCTCAACACTCGTCTTTTCCTGCGGGCCGCTGAAGTTCGTTTCCCCCACGCCAACTACCGCTACTTTGCGCATATCTCCCCTCCTGCTCAGAGTCTCTCTAAATATAACTTACAATATTACCGATATACCGTCAAACGTCAGGATATTGCCTTCATTACCAGCTCGGCGACGTCCATGGCCCTGACCGATTCCGCCGCCTCTTTGGTCTGTATCCCGTCCTCAAACATCTGCAGGCAGTAGGGGCAGGCCGTGGCAATGACCCCGGCTTTTGTTGTCAGCGCCTGCTCGGTACGCATTTCATTGATTCTCTCGCCCGTCTTCTGCTCTTCCAGCCACAGGTGTCCGCCGCCGGCACCGCAGCAGAAGCCGTGTTCCAGATTACGTGCCATCTCCACCAGCTTCACCCCACCGAGACGGCGCAGAACCTGCCGCGGCGCATCATAAATATTGTTATACCGCCCCAGGTAGCACGAGTCATGGTAGGTAACCAGACCGGTCATTTCCTTGATGCCCGGCAGTTTGCCTTCCTCGATCAGGCGGTTAATCATCTCGGTATGATGCAGAACCTCAAACCCGCCGCCAAACTGGGGGTACTCATTTTTCAATGTATTGAAGCAGTGGGGACAGCCGGTAACTATCTTTTTGATTCCATAGTTATTCAGCAGTTCAATGTTCTGCTGCGCCTGCATCTGGAAAAGGTACTCATTGCCCAGCCGACGTGCCGGGTCGCCGCAGCATATCTCTTCAGCCCCCAGGATACCGAAGTTCACACCCGCCGCTTTGAATATGCCGACAATAGCCTGAGCCACCCGGGTGCTTCTTTCCTCCAGAGCCTCGGTGCAGCCGACCCAGAACAGCAGGTCAACATCGCTATCGTCAGCCAGCGTTTTGACCCCAAGCCCCTCTGCCCAGTCGGTGCGGCTCAGTGTAGTCCCCCGCCACGGGTGCCCCCTGGTCTCAAGGCATTTCAGGGCGCCCTCCCCGGTCTCGGGAATAGTTGCCTGCTCCATCACCAGGTTTCTCCTCATCTCAATGAGCTTGACCATAGGCTCGACGTATACCGGACAGACCTCCTGGCAGGCATGGCAGGTGGTGCAGTTCCATATTTCGTCCTCGACCACCACCCCGCCAATCATCCGCCCATTATCTTCCGGGGCTTCTTCCTCAGTTTTTCGCTTCCGCAACGCCGGTGCCCGCTCCAGCAGGTGTCCCCTCAGGTCCTGGATTACCTTCTTCGGGCTCAGCGGCTTGCCGCTGAGGTAAGCGGGGCAGCTGTCCTGACAGCGCCCGCAGCGCGTGCAGGCGTCAAGGTCCAGCAGGTGCTTCCAGGTGAAATTCTGAATACGGTCGACCCCGAAGGTCTCCGCTGCCTCCATATCAATCGGCACCATGGCACCCCGTGCCTCAAGATTGCGGAAAAAGACATTTAACGGCGAAACGATGATGTGCCATAATCGATTCCAGGTCAGCGCAACGTAAATAATCGCGCCCAACACTAAAATAGAATGAAGCCACCAGATAGCCTGATGCCAGGAAAGCAATGCCGACTGGCCCAGTCCCCTGATTCCCAGGGCAACAAGGTAACCGCCCGGCGACCATGCCGCCCATTCCGGGCTGGTCTTTAGCTCGGTGGCGGCGATGCGTAACCCTTCAACGACAAAGCCGCTGACCGCCATAACGAGAAGAAGCAGCAGGGCAATCAGGTCTTCCCGCCGGTTATCCAGTCGGGCCGGCTTCTGAACGTAGCGCCGGTACATGGCCATAAGTATGCCGATGATGAGCAGCAGGCCAAAGATATCGAG
>JAUWLN010000038.1 GCA_030613665.1 Dehalococcoidia bacterium | reverse complement strand
AGGAGAAAAAGGAGACGGAGACAAAGATTAATTGTGCAATAAAGGTTCCTTTTTTACCAGGCGCATCAAGTCAGACTCGGTTTATGACATTACTTGGCTGGATTTCTAAGCATAGCGCCCGCAGCCGAAGCTTTCGCCCAGTTTGCACCACACGCAGCTGTCCGGCGTCGGTTCGGCGATCATGAGCTGTGACTCGCATTTGCCGCAGAGATACTCCTCCCCTGGTTTCATGGGGCCGTCGCAGGGAGTGATGGTCATCGGGCAAAGCTGGACGCAGCTGCCGCATAGCTTGCAGAAGTCGGGCCGGACTCCGAAGGGATAGTCCACGTGGCGGTCCTTGCCCCGCCCGACAAAGCCAATCGCCCGGGCCTGCCAGACCTCGGCGCAAACCCGCACGCAGCGTCCGCATAAAACACAGTCCGCGTTCCGAAATGGATAGCGGACCTCTTTAACCCCACAACGTACAGCCATATCCTGAATGGCGCGGGAGTTGGGAGCCTGGGCCACCAGCAACTCCGCTATGTTCCGGCGCAGCTTCCGGACTCTATCTGTATTGGTCAGAATCACCATGCCCTCTTCCACGTTCAAGGTACAGGAAGTGGTGATATTGGAACGGCCATTGACCACGTGCTCGACAATACACAGCCGGCACGCGCCTATATCTGACAGATAGGAGACGTGACACAGATGAGGAATGCAGATGCCGTATTCGATTGCGGTGTCGAGCACACTGGTCCCCCTGGGCGCACGAATATTGGCTCCGTCAATGTTAACGTTGACATATTGCAGCATCTTGAAACCTCGCTTTCTCAGACGACTCGAATCGCATCAAACTTGCACTCGCTTCGGCATATCCCGCATTTTTGACAGAGTTGGGGGTCAATAACGTGCACCTGTTTTTTCTTACCTCTTATCGCCTCGTAGGCGCACGCACGCACACAAACGCCGCAACCGTTACACTTATCCGGGTCAATGGAGTATGTAATCAGGGCTTTGCAAACCCCGGCCGAACATTTCTTTTCTTTGATATGCGCCTCGTACTCCGCGCGGAAATAACGCAAGGTGGAGAGCACCGGATTGGGCGCAGTCTTGCCCAGCCCGCACAGGGCAGTCTGGGAAACCGTGTCGGCTAAATCTTCCAGGAGGTCAAGCTGCTCCGGTCTCCCACGGCCTTCGGTGATGTCCGTGATTATCTCGAGCATGCGGTCAACCCCCAGCCGACAGGGCACACATTTGCCGCACGACTCGTCCTGCAGGAAGGTAAGGAAATATTTGGCCACGTCCACCATGCAGGTCTCCTCATCCATCACCACCATACCGCCCGAGCCAATCATGGAGCCGGCTTCGGCGAGCACGTCGAAGTCAATCGCAAGGTCGAACTTTTCTACCGGCAGACACCCGCCCGATGGCCCGCCGGTCTGGACCGCCTTGACCTGCTTGCCGTCGAGTGCGCCGCCGCCGATGTCAAACACCACCGTGCGAATGGGCGTGCCCATGGCCACTTCCACCAGGCCGGTGTTCTTGATGTGGCCGGTGAGAGCGAGTATCTTGGTGCCCTTGCTCCCCTGGGTCCCCTTCGAGGCAAACCAGGCTGAACCATTCAAGATGATGGGTGGGACGTTGGCCCAGGTTTCGACGTTGTTGAGGGTCGTGGGTTTGTGGTAAAGCCCATCCACCACGGTGTGGATGTCCTTGGGCCTGGGCTCGCCGACTTCGCCTTCGAGGGAGTTCATGAGGGCAGTTGACTCGCCACAGACAAAGGCTCCTCCGCCCCGGGCGATATCCACATCGAACGAGAAGGGCGAGCCTAGAATGTTGTCGCCAAGGAGGCCGAGTTCGCGGGCTTGTTCAACCGCGATACGTGAATGCTTGACCGCGAGTGGATATTCGTTGCGGACGTAGACGTACCCCTTTTGAGCGCCGATAGCCCGGGCGCCAATTATCATGCCTTCCAAAACCAGGTGCGGGTTGCCTTCGAGTACGCACCGGTCCATATAAGCCCCGGGGTCGCCCTCGTCCGCGTTGCAGATAACGTACTTCTCGTCCCCGGGCGCCTCACGGCATTCGCTCCACTTGCGCCCGGTCGGGAAGCCGCCACCACCGCGCCCTCGCAGCCCCGAGGAATTGATCTCCTCGATGACTTCCTCTGGTGCCATACCATTAAGCACTCTGGTGAGAGCAGAATATCCACCAGCCACGATGTAATCTTCTATGGAGCAAGGGTCAACCATGAGGTTTCGGGACAGGAGCTGCCGGTCCTGTGCCTGGTAAAATGGGATTTCCGACTCGGTCTGAACTCTCTTGCCCGAAACCGGGTCCGTGTAGAGCAGTCGCTCGATAATCTCGCCTTTCACCAGAGTCTGGGAAACAATCTCGAAAGCGTCCTCTGGCGAGACGTGGCAATAAAATACGTTGCCCGGCTCGATGATGATGACGGGTCCTTGCTCGCAAAATCCGTGGCACCCGGTAACGCACAGGCGCACGCGCAGGCCTAGCTTCTGCCGGGATAATTCGTCTCTAATCGCGCTAATGACAGCTTGGGACCCAGAGGCTTGACAGCCAGTACCTCCGCACACCATCACCGTAGTAGTAATGTTTTGCCGTTGCTCCTGGAGCCGCTCGCGCAGATGTTCCAGCTCGCGGAAACTATTGAGGCTAGACATCGTGATTGTCCTCCAATTCCTGACGCCTGAGAGTCTCAATCAATTTACGTAGCTTCCCGGGCGTCATGTGGTGATGATAGGAGCCGTTTTCCGAAACGATTGGTCCCAGAGCGCAGGCACCCAGGCAGTTGACGTACTCGATGGAGAAAAGACCATCGGGGGTCACCTCGCCCGGTTCAACTCCGAGCTGTCCGGCAGCCTGGTCGAGGAGAAGGCGGGCGCCCCGGACGTGACAGGCTGTGCCCATGCACATGGTGAGAACATTTTTGCCGGGTGGTTTTAACCGAAAGGCCTTGTAAAAAGAGGCCACCCGGTAGACTTCCATAAGCGGCACGCCGAGACCCCGGGACACGTCTTGCATCGCTTCTTCGGAAATGTAACCGTAATTTTCCTGAACGTCCTGGAGCGCTTCAATGAGTTGACCCGGTTGACTGCGACGTTTTTCCAGGATTTGGTCGAGCGTTTGGGGCGGCATATTAACCTCCTTTAAGCGAGGGCCTGCTTGATTACCTTAAAGATAATTGCTAGGATGAATGAAGTAAATACGGAAAAATTACACCCGAAGTGCCTATATAAAATAGGCAATAAAAGGAAGAAATCCACTGGAAAATAAGAAAAAGCCTGCACCTGCAACTGATGGTCGGCACTTACCTTTTTCCTCGAAAGACCTGGCCCTTTTGTGGCGCATCCCGTTTTCAAGTGAAACCGAGCCTGACAAGGTCGAGATTGCACTGCGCGAACGTATCAAGGAATTGAACTGCCTTTACGGGGTTTCCCAGCTAGCCGAGCGTAACCTGCATTCCCTTGACAATCTGCTGCAGGAGCTGGTGAACTTCCTGCCTTATTCATGGCAGTACCCGGAGGCCACCTGCGCCCGGATTCTCTTTAAGGGGAAAACCTGCAAGAGCGATAGATTCAAAGTAACCAGGTGGCGGCAGTCGTCCCGGAGTATCATGTCCCATGAGCCAGTGGGAGAGGTCAGTATTGTCTACCTGGAAGAATATCCGCCGACCGATGAAGGCCCTTTCCTGAAAGAGGAACGCGCTCTGCTGGACGCGGTGGCCGAGCATATCGGCACCATCGCCACCCGGATATCGGCGGAGCTGGAACTGGAGGAAACCAATCGACAACTGACCCTGGAGCGCAAAGCCTTGCAGGAATCCAACACCGCCCTGCGAACGGTTCTGGCCCGGATTGAGCAGGAGAAACAGGAAATCCACCGGGACATTAAAATGAACGTCGAAAAAATCCTGATGCCAATCCTGCATGCCTTGCCCCCGCAACTGCCTCCTGCCCAGACAAAATATGTGGAGATGCTCCAGACAAACCTCGAGGAAATCACCTCGCCGTTCATCAGTCAATTGTCCCTTTCCTACCATTCCATGACACCGACCGAAATCGCCATTTGTAACATGATTCGGATAGGAATGCGCACCAAAGAAATCGCCGAGACGCGGGGCGTATCCGAGGCCACCATCAACCGCCACCGGGAGAATATCCGGCGCAAGCTCAAGATTACCAACCAGGATGTGAATCTCGCGACTTTCCTGCAATCGAGCATGTGGGATGGAAAATAGAAACCGCTATTTACTAAGCTTCAACTCCGAAATGACCGTTCGATTATCTACATAGCGTATACCAGATTTAGTGCAAAGTCTGTATTAACTTGTATCCACTGTTTCTAGACGTATTTTATTTCTTCTGCCACTAGAATAACGCTGTATAAGAGCTAACTACAAATAGAATAAGATTAATGAAAGACAACTCTGGCAAATTCAGACCAATGTTGCTTGAGCTGGCAAATCACAATCGACGCAGAGCATCTCAAGAGGAAGACCAATCGCCCCAGCCAACTCTTGTACTGTTGGGTGTTCCAAGCTTTCAATACCCAAGAAGGCAACTCTCTTTTTCATAGAAGGAATCCGAGTGGCTAAGAGCTCTCCTTTTTGTATTGTTTTTCCCCAACGGCAGTAAGAAAGCGAATCTGGATTTGAAACCCTGAAATGAATCTCCTTAATATCTAAAGATCTAAGCTTGGGCACCAGATTCTTTTCAATCTGCGTGCCCCTTCGAATAGAATCGTCGCAGACTACAACTATCTTACCAGGATATTTTTCGCCGCTGCCTAATTGTTTGATGTGGGCTTCTAGGTGTCGTGCCGCTTGGGTCGACCGAGGATAGCTTCTACCGGCATAAGGATATTTCATTAAAAATTCATCATATTCAGGTATTCTATCGATTTTCTTCTCGTTAATCTGTCGACAAAACTCTTGATGATATCCTATGGCGCAGAATCTGCCGGAATCAGGAACAGGGGCAACGATGTGTGGAATAAATCCTCGTCTTATATCACGTTGCGCTAAAATAGCTCCCAATCTTTTTCTTACCGCTGAACCGGGGATGTTTTTGAATACTGCGCTTGGAAAATTAGTATAAACCCAAACAAAAGTGCAAATCTGAGTTTTAGTGCTTGGCATTCTAAATTTAGTTTCTGCATGCCCATTCTTTAGTAGAACGATTTCACCCGGTTCTACATCTCTCTGGTAGTTAAAACTCGAATTCTTAAAACCGCATGGATCAGTAGTAGCGGCTACTGCCCCTGTTTTTTCACCAATAACCAGAGGCCAACGGCCACTGGGATCACAAACGACGTATATCCCATCAGGCGTGAGTATTGACAGAGAGTAAGCTCCCTTAATTACATCGTTCATTCTGTAAATTCCATCAATAATTCCTTCTCCCTGAGCTATTAATTTGGTAAGTATGTCGATATCTACTCCTCCCCAGGCAAAAGAATGACCATGGGTTTTTAGTCTTTCTACTAACTCATTGTGATTAATAATATTACCGGAAAAACAAGCGGCAAATTCACCAAATTTTGTATCTACCAGTATCGGCTCCCTATTATCACCACAATAACCGATCCCCATGGTTCCTTCTAAACCCAGCATATCTTGATTAAAGGTTGGTCTGAAGAGGCCTCGGTGCGTGCGTATATTGATTTTTCCTCCCTCATAGGTCGCCAATCCTGAATATTCCTCACCCATGTGTTGTTGGTAGAATGTCTGCCAAAACAGGTCGTCCAAAAAATCGCCTTTATACTTTTCAGAGTCAATACTCAAAGCAAAAAATCCAGGCATTCTGCAACCTCCTCATGTGTGTCGTCAGCGATTATCGCGCAAATGAACAATAAATACTTTAGCTAGTCTGACCTTTACCTGTCAATTTTTCGGGCGGTATGAAAAAAAGTTAAAGGGCGAAATCTAAAAAAGAAGCTACATATCCAATCAATTCTTGAATGAATCACGGAAATACCATAAAGACTTTGCCAACATTTTGCCAACCGGCTGACAACATCTCAGCGGGTACCCTCCGGGTCGATTATCTCGGTCAGGACCAGCCGATCCAGCCGCTCCACGGCGTCCTCCTGCTCCTGAAGCTAAACTATCTTTAACTCTAACTTAGGAAGCGGTATCCTTTGTGGGGGCGTGGCCACTACCACCATGAAAAATGGTAAACCAGCGACTTAGAGTACCTGTCCCACATGCGGGGCAAAGATGTTTCGGATTGGAAAGGCCTAGTATAAGCAACATACTAGCAGAGTATTTCAGTCTTCGTCACGATATGAATGAAAGGAGAAAAGATGAAAGTAACAAGTGTGGAAATATGGGATACCCAGAACGAACTGTTGCCGCTGTGGCATCCGGTTATTATCCGTGTTCACACTGACGAGGGCATAACTGGCTTAGGTGAGGTTGGTCTGGCTTATGGCACCGGTCATTCTGGTGGTGCAGGATACGTCAAAAATCTGGCCGAGGATTTCCTCATCGGAGCTGATCCCATGAAAACTGAAAAAATGTGGGAAACTATGTTCCGCGACACCTTTTGGGCACAGGGGGGTGGGCCAGTAGTCTACGGTGGGATGAGCGCCATTGACATCGCTCTCTGGGATATCAAAGGCAAAGCACTTGGCCAGCCAATTTATCAACTTTTGGGTGGCAAAACCAACGAAAGTCTGCGCACCTACGCGAGTCAGATACAGTTTGGCTGGGATGATGAATTCCGGCCGCTGTCAAAGCCGGAAGAATATGCCGAAGCAGCACGAAAGGCAGTCGCAGAAGGCTATGATTGCGTCAAGATTGATCCTATCATGATTGATGAGGAAGGTGACCAGGCTCACAACCTGACCGGTATCCTGCGTAACAAGACCATCAGAATGTTCTACGAGAGAATCAAGGCTGTCAGGGAGGCAGTTGGGGAGGATGTTGATATCATCTTAGAGCTACATTCGCATCCCAGTGTCACCAGTGCCATTCAGATGGGTCGGGTCTGGGAAGAATTTCACTGTATGTATTACGAAGAAGCAGTACACTATCTAAACGTTGATTTGCAGGATAAGGTGGCTAAGAATGTCAGGATTCCAATGGCTGCCGGCGAGAGATTGTATACCCGCTGGGGTTACCGACAGTACTTTGAGAAACAGGTTCTTGATGTCATACAGCCGGACCTGTGTCTAGTTGGCGGTATTAGCGAAGGCAAAAAGATATGTGACTTTGCCAACACCTATGACATCACTGTTCAAGTCCACGTCTGTGGGAGCCCCATATCCACAGCAGCAGCGCTTCAAATGGAAGCCGTTATTCCCAATTTCCAGATTCATGAGCATCATACTATTTCACTCAAGCAGTTCAATAGAGAATTCTGTGCGCAGGATTATCAGCCAAAGAACGGCCGGTACGATATCCCTGACTTACCTGGCCTGGGTCTTGAACTCAATGATGCCGTAGTCTCCAAGTCTCCGTGTGTGGTGGTCAAGTAGAATGCGGTAGAGATTGGTACCCCTGGTGTACTCATTTCCCACAATCACTCGCTTTTACCTCCTCCTAAATGGGTGCAGCCAAGAGGCCGAAGTTAGCCTTCATGCCTGTGCCGGGCGTCCTGTCACTGAGCGAAGGTAAACTAGACACTTTGAGCCAAGTCTATGAACGAACATCTCGCTCATCAGAATCTCCACTCTTCTAGGGAAATGCATCAAGATCCACTTCGTCACGAGATTGATAACACAATCTCGAATGTACTGGGGTTACCGGATGTGACCAGCCTGAAGAATATACTTGCTTGCGAACCTATCATTTGTCTCAACTCTTTGACCTAAGGGGGCCCTGAGTTAAGATCTTGATCTGCGCTACAGTAGGTGAAATGAGACTATAAAGTGAAGAGCAACTAGGGGAGTACTAGAAGCTAGAGCTTCTGGCCGACGACAAGCAAACTAGGAATATTAAATTTAACGTCAGAATGTGTAATTAAGGAAGGATTAAGCGTATCAACCAAATGCAAATAAAACTAGGACTTTTGCTCCTTGCACAATTCTTTGGGAACATGTGTTGTTTCAAGTCGGTATGGCACTGCAATCAATGATCTTGTCGGCCTTCATAACGCGGCGACTGGGGTAGAACTGAACGCGCAGGAATTGATGAAGCAAGCCGAAAAGGCACAGAACCTTTACAAAATATTGAATGTCAGAGAGGGATTTACCAGAAAAAAGGATGCTGCTTTTCCGGACGTGTGGTTAGTTCCGATAAATACCCCCGACCGAAAAGAAGCCCTGACCGATTATTATCGGATAAGAGAGTTGAGTAGAGAAGGTGTCCTCAAGCTACTTAATGACTATTATGATGAACGCGGATGGGATAAAAAATCCGGAATACCGGGTAAGAACAAAATTCGAGTGTTGGGGCTTGATAAGCTAGCCGCTGATGTCATTCCTTAAGACTCCGATTTTATCTATCCCCATTTCAATTTTATCCCCGATTCGGACATTGACCTGAGGCGCGTACTCTTCGGTCGCCATTGCACCCGTGGCAATTAGATCGCCAGGGTACAGAGTAATATCCTGAGAAATAAACTCGATTATTTCGGCCACATTAAGCCTCATATCCGAAGTGCTCCCCTTTACTTTAAGCTCGCCATTGATTCTGTATTCCGCATTCAGGTCCTGGGGGTCGAGGATTTCATCCTTTAAGGTGATGCAGGGGCCTATCGACTCAAACGTATCAAATGATTTTGCCAGACAAAGATAGAAAAATCCGGGCAATCCTTCCCTGCCTGGGCCAAGACCTCGCTTTATCAAATCTATTGCGGTTACATCGTTCACAACCGTGTAGCCAAAAACGCAATCTAGGGCATTGTCCTTTGAAACGCGCTTTGTCTTTTTGCCAATTATCACGCCCAGTTCCATTTCACAGGAAACTTGGTCCGACGATACTGGCCATATTATTCCTTCCCCTGGGCCGATGACTGTTTGCGGCAGTTTCCAGAATGTTTCAACTGTTCCCTCGTATGGCTCAACGAATTTCATCATAGCCAGGTAGGAATTGTAATTCGCACCAACATTCAGAGCCCTGAATACTTGAAGAGGTTTGAGTATTTGAACTTCGCTTTTTTCATAAATTATCTTGTCTCCACCGGCAGAGTACTCCAATGACTGTCTCTTTGCCTCCGACCTGTTAAGAAATTCGTTTGCTTGTTCAATACATGCAACGCCTTCACCCTCACGATTGATTAAGTCAATCATGGAGTCAGGAACTTGCTGGCTCGCAGTAGCTTTTGCCCTTTCGGCTGGAATACCTTTTTCCTCGCAAAGAAACTTTTCGAACGTTGCTCTTAAATCAGCGACCTTCTCCCCATGCACAAGACCAATCCTACTGCCAGACCCTTGTTTTTTAAAAGTAACAATCCTCATGGTACAATTTTATCCTTTCTATTTTTCTGGTCCCAGGAAGTTTAAGATAGCCGACCATGTAACTGTCTTTCAGGCATTTCCGATTTTATATTATAACTGAACCAGTTTTCGGGGAGCAAGGTTAGCCTGAAAGAGACTCTAAAGCGCAGGCCCAAGCTCAATACCTGACCGGCTATTTACCTTTTCTCTGTTCTCGCGCTCATATTCGCTGTGTTATACCGCCATCAACGACCAATGTCGTTCCCGTTATATACTTCGCCTCCTCTGAAGCCAGGAACAGAGCGGCATAGGCGGTGTCCCAGGCGTCACCCTGCTTGCCGGTGGGACATCTGGCATCACGCTTTTTCCACAGCTCTTCCAGGTCCTCGCTGGAACTACTTTTAGCCATGGACTCAACTATCGGTGTTCTCATGAGGCCGGGTAATATGGCATTCGCCCGAATCCCCTTTGCCGCATATTGAATTGCTATCTCCCGCGTAAGAGCAATCACTCCGGCCTTCGATACTGCGTAAGCGATTGCCGGGCCCGGCACCCTTATGGCATGGATTGTGGCTATATTTACTATGACGCCGCTTCCCTGCTTTTCCATATAGGGAAGGGCATACTTGCAGGTTAAGAACATGCTTTTCAGATTAATGTTCATCACCCTGTCCCATTGTTCCTCGCTGGTCCCATCAATCCCTGCACGCGATGAAATCCCCACATTATTATGCAGGATATCAATCCGGCCAAAAGCTTGGAGGCAATTTTCAATCATGCTTCTACAGTCTTCGGATTTTGCCACATCCGCCTTGAATACAATGCAATCTCCGCCTTCTTCATTAATTAACCGCCTGGTCTCCTCGACTGCCTCAAGGTTACAATCAACGGCCATTACCCTGGCGCCTTCTCTGGCAAAAAGAATGGCGGTAGCCTTCCCATTCCCCATGCCGGGGCCAATTGAGCCGGCTCCAGTAACAATGGCCGCTTTCCCTTTAAGACGCTCTCCCATTATTAGCCCTCCCTTTTTTCGTAATAATAACAATTCCCTTATTACCATCGACCAAAACATGGTCGCCGGTCTCGATAATATCCAGAGGATTTTTATCCAGCTTGTATACCATTGGCGTATTTGAAATAATGGCCCCGGCTACGGTTGTTGGATTTGCATCAACATTAATCACAGCCTTAGGGGCTTTCCCTGCCTTCTTTAACATGTAGAATCCATAGGGGTCGGCGGTGGAACCTCTCCCGGTGGGGAAAATCAATATCTTATCCGAAACGCTTTGCCCTTTACATTTAGACTGCGGGGAAATGATGATTCCCTCGGTGATGCTGATGTCGCTGAGAAACGAAATAGCATCATGAGTCAACAGTGCTTCTCCTTCTGCCACTCCCTTCGATGCACCGCGACCTTTGAGCGTAAAACTTTCCATTGTTCAGGCAGCCTCCCATTTCCCTGTAACGGCGGCATTGATGCATTCCGGCATTGTCCCGAACCAGACCTGGACTCCACCTGCTTTGAGATAATGCGCTGCTTTGGCCGCGTTGGTAGCTACGACGCCTACGTGAAAGCCTTCCGGAACTCCGCGCCGCAGAAAAGAACCCGCCGAGCACATGCCGGAGACAACCATACCCCCCGAATTCTCTATAATATCAACCAGTCCCATCTCCCGGGCAAGCAGGCGGAGCGGTTCGGTAGTGCCTACGACCAAAAGAAGATCCGATTTTATTTTCCTACCCTGCAAAAGAGTGGCGATTTCCTTCATTTCAGGAATCGTTACATGAGGGCAGCCGAGAAACACATAATCAATTTTTGGTTCAGTGGCCGAGCAAAGCTCCTCAAAAGCCTGGTCTATTTCTTTTCTACCCACTTCGATGCTCATTTCAGGCTTTCTGCCTCCGAGGGCAGCTTCCACTGTGGGCGCCTCGGGGGTTATGCCCACCGCGTGGAACATGGGTATCCCGGCAGAAACGCCGAGCGGCGCGCAGAGGTATTTGAGCTGTGTTATTGACATATTTTGGGGTAGCCCCAGGAAAACCGGGATTTTATCAACCACCATTTTACCCACGCCATAACTAAGGGCATTGTAATCGGCGTAGGTGAAAGCCCCGGGGTCAAGGTCATCCTTTAATTCAATGAGTGCTTGACCGTATCTGTTTTCGGGCAGATGCATTCCATAGAGCGGGGTTTTGCCGGTGAGGGCCGTGGCTAAAGCGGTGGGGCCGGATTCACGATTAACCATCACCCCGAGGACCGAGTTGTTAAAAAGCACCACCAGCGATTCGGCACCACCGGAATGCTCACCCTGTCGTAACGGGTGGATGTAAAACGGACAACAGGTGTAGGTGGGGATTACACCCAGTCTGGCATACGTTTCCCTGCCAAAGGCCAGGGACTGGCGCATTTCTTCGATATAGTTTTCGGGGTATCCTAATCTCTCGGCTATTGTGGGTTCGAGGAAAATAGGATTAATGGTAACGGGAACTCTGAAATGTGTCGCCCCCTCAACGGACTCGGCTACCAGCTCCCTGGACCAGCGTGAAAGCTGCCCTGTGTTCCAGAATTGCATTTCCGGTGAGAGGATATGCGACGAGGATATATCGATTAACTTCTCGGCCTCGTATGCCTCACCCACGGCGATTAATAGTTCTATCGCCCTTTGTACGCCGGGACCGGACTCTCCAGCGAGCATCCGCTCTTCATCTGCGGTCAGCTTCAATTTCCTTCACCTCTGGAACGCGCTGTCGCTTTCCTTCTACGGAAAGTCATTGATTGCCATTAAAGGTCTCAGGTTATAACGGCCAGGATACCTGAATTTCCAAATCCCCGGCCAGGTTTCATATTACCTTGCCGCCCATACTACTTTAGCAGTTCCAGGATAACACTGACATCCTCGAGCTGCTCCAGACGATTGATGTGCTCCACCAGCATATCCATTTTTTCAGCGCTGAACCCGGCGAATTGGGCACATCGCCGCGCCTTTTCCGCGCACTCTTCAAATGTCATCGGCTTTTCCGGGGACCCTTTGACATGATGCATTTTCTGGCTGAAATTATTACCGTCTCTGGTAGAAACCTCGGCGATGTTCAGCGATAACCTGAGGCTCAGTTTGCTGGCTTCCGCCTCAATATCCGGGTCCAGGAGGCACTCGACCTTGTCAACTTCCTTTAAGCGATTGACGTCTTTTATGGCTTCGGCGGAGAAGTCTTCTAAAAATACTGTACTGCACCCCAGTTAGTCAAGCCGTGACTAAGAGAGTCAGCTGGTAATTTTGATACTCCTCTTCGAATTTCATTGGTGACTTGTAACCCAGTGACGAATGCAGATAAGACCGATTGTAGCTCTCGATCCACTTGCCC
>JAUWLN010000020.1 GCA_030613665.1 Dehalococcoidia bacterium | reverse complement strand
ATAAGAATGAAGAGCATTGGGTAATATGATGGGCTCAGGCCAACGGCGATTGTAGCCAAGCCAACACCACCCAATCCCACCGCAATCATGGTACTTCGCCTTAACCGGTCACCGAGCCATCCCCCGGGAACCTGAGAAAGGCCGGAAGTGATGGTATAAGCGGAAAGCAACAGGCCGGATTGCAGATAGGTCAATCCCAGGCCTTCTTTAACCAAAGGCAGCAATGCCGTCAGCAACCCGCAGCACAGGTCGTGACTGAGGTGGGTATAGGTAAAGAGCGAGGCCGTTCCTCCTCCCCACTGGCGGAAAATTGCGCCGAATCTGCTGTTACGTAACAACCGGTTTAACCTTCAGGGTGGACATATCTGCTATATAAACTGCCTTGCTCAGCCAGCAAGTATCTTCATATTAATAAAAGGCAACGGGGTATTTCAAATGAATCGCACCATTTTGACGAGTAAAGTAAATTATGGTATCTTTCAGGAGAAGCCATCAGGCATACCCTTGAAATAATCACCAGCAGGAAACGGGTTCAATTTTCGATTAAAAGGAGATGATATGCCGCTGACAAAAGAAACACTCCTGAATATGTACCGTAGAATGCTTACTATCCGATATTTTGAAGAGGGTCTTACGGAATTTTCGAAGCAAGGGCTGGTACCCGGCACCGGACATGTTTCCATCGGTGAGGAGGCGGTGGCTGTGGGGTCGTGCAGTGCTCTGGGGGAAAAGGATTACATCATCTCCACCCATCGCGCCCACGGGCACCTGCTGGCCAGAGGCGCGGATATAAACATCATACTGGCCGAGGTGCTTGGCAAGGCAACCGGTTGCACTGGAGGTAAAGGCGGTTCAATGCACCTCTCCGATTTCGGCCGGCAAATCCTGGGCACCAATGGCATCGTGGGCGGTGGTATTAATATTGCCGGAGGCGTAGGCCTGGCCATCAAAAAGCGTAAAACCGGTCAGATATGCCTCGCCTTTTTTGGTGACGGGGCGGCGAACCGGGGGACTTTTCACGAAGGGTTGAACCTGGCAGCATTGTGGAAGATACCCACGGTGTACGTTTGTACCAACAATCAATATGGCTTATCCATGCCCCAGAGCAAAGCCTGCGCCAATCTTGACATCTCTGCCCGGGCTGCCGCTTATGGTATGCCAGGGTACCGGGTTGACGGTACTGATGTAATTGCCGTTTATGAAGCGGTGAAAAGCGCAACTGACAGGGCACGGAAAGGCGATGGCCCCAGCCTGATTGAGGCTGTGTCCTACCGTTTGCGCGGTCACAGCATGCGCATGGACCAGATGCCAGGTGGCTCCGATTATCGACCCGACGGTGAAGTCGAAGACTGGGCAGCAACCAAGGACCCGATAAATATATTCGCCCGGAAGCTCA
Source organism: Dehalococcoidia bacterium (assembly GCA_030613665.1). Lineage (GTDB taxonomy): Bacteria > Chloroflexota > Dehalococcoidia > Dehalococcoidales > RBG-16-60-22 > E44-bin89. The sequence goes on along the minus strand of JAUWLN010000020.1, from coordinate 15,019 downwards.
AAGAACTGGGTTATTTAACCGACGAGTCGGCGGAGCAAATCGATGCGGAATGTAAGCAGGTATTTGATGCCGCCTCTGAATTTGCCCTGAACAGCCCCGAACCCGAACCGGAAACGGCTTTCACGTGGGTTTATGCCCAGGAAGGAGCAAAATAAATGCCAGAGCGACAGATATTATATCGTGAGGCTATAGCCGAGGCCATCATAGAAGAGATGGCGCGAGACGATAGGGTATTTCTCATCGGGGAAGATGTGGGGGTACTGGGCGGTGGCTTTGGCGGCACCAAGGGTATATATGAAGCGTTCGGCGATGAGCGTGTGCTTGATACCCCTATATCGGAAACGGCGATTGTTGGTTATGCGCTGGGAGCCGCAATGGCGGGAATGCGACCGATAGCTGAGATAATGCGCGTCGACTGGATGACCATCTGCATGGATGAAATCGTCAACCAGACGGCCAAAATGCGTTACCTGTCCGGGGGTCATCCCGAGGTGTCTATGGTCATCAGGGCGCCCGCGGAAGGAGGCATTGGTCTGGGAGGACAGCACTCTCAGAGCTTTGAAGCATGGTTTGTTCATGTGCCCGGCTTGAAAGTGGTTATGCCGTCAACGCCTTACGACGTCAAAGGGCTGCTGAAATCGGCAATCAGAGACCCCAATCCGGTTATTTTCCTGGAGCCCGGGATTCTCTACGGTGTGAGCGGGCCCGTGCCGGAAAAGGAGTATGTGATTCCGTTGGGAGAAGCGGAGGTCAAAAAGGAAGGGAAAGATGTCACCATCGTTGCCTGGGGAACACTGCTGCCGAAAACAATGAATGCGGCTCAGACACTGGCCGAAGAAGGAATAGATGCCGAGGTTATTGACCCGCGAACGCTCAGCCCGCTGGATATTGACACTATAATTAATTCGGTGCAGAAAACGGGAAAGCTCATTATTGCTCATGAAGCGATGAAAACGTGCGGCGTTGGCGCGGAAATCGCGGCCCTCGTTCAGGAACGAGCGTTCGACCACCTTGACGCGCCGATACAGCGGGTGGCGACCCCCGATGTTATCATACCGGTCAACCGTTCGCTGGAGAGATTGGTGCTGCCGCAGGAAGATAACATCGTCGAGACAGTCAAAGCCATCGTATAAGCGATAGAGTATGGATTCAGGGAATTTGCCTTGCTGAAAAGTCACAGTTGCGGTGAACTGAAAAAAGAACACATCGGGCAGACGGTAAATCTGGCCGGGTGGGTGGACCGGCGCCGGGACCACGGGGGCCTCATTTTCATTGACCTCCGTGACCGGGAAGGTATTGTTCAGGTCGCTTTCAATCCGGAAATATCGAAGGCCTGCCACGAGGTGGCCAACCGGATGCGCAGTGAATTTGTGGTGCGGGTCAGCGGCGAGGTGGCCAAGCGTCCGCCGGGAACGGAGAACCTGAAATTGCCCACCGGCGAGGTTGAGGTAACGGCGCATGACGTCGAGATTCTTAACCCTTCCCGAACCCCGCCGTTTTACATCAATGAAGATGTGGAGGTGGAAGAAAACCTGCGCCTCAGATATCGCTACCTTGACCTTCGGCGGGCCGGGATGCGGGGCAACCTGATGCTCCGCCACCAGACGGTGAAGTTTATTCGCGACTTCCTGGATGCGGAAGGTTTTATTGAGATTGAAACGCCGATACTCATAAAGAGCACTCCGGAAGGCGCCCGCGACTATCTGGTGCCGAGTCGTGTCCATGCCGGTAAATTTTATGCACTACCCCAGTCGCCGCAGCAGCTCAAACAACTTTTGATGGTCGCTGGCATGGAGAAATATTATCAGATTGCCCGCTGTTTTCGCGACGAGGACACAAGGGCCGACCGTCAGCCTGAATTCACCCAGCTCGACCTGGAAATGAGCTTCGTTGAAGACGAAGACATTTTAAACTTGCTGGAACGACTGTTTATCACTCTCGTAAAGACCATCAAGCCGGATATGAAAATAACTGAACCTTTCCCGCGCTTCAGTTATACCGATGTTATGGACCGCTATGGCACGGACAAGCCTGACCTGCGCTTCGGCATCGAGCTGAAAGACCTGTCTGACATCGCGGCGCAGTCGAATTTCGGCATTTTCACGTCGGCCATTGCTGATGGCGGAAGGGTAAAAGGCATTCGTGCGCCTGGTTGCGCCGCTTACAGCCGGAAACAGCTTGATGACCTGAACCGGCTGGCACGTGATTGCGGAGCAGGCGGCCTGATAACAATAGCCCTCGGTGATGCAGAAGGTGGCAGCCTGAATGAGATGACTCACGATATGATTCACTCGGTAGCGGCCAAATTCCTGGCGCTGGAACAGGTAAAAGAAATGGCAGAGCGCATGGAGGCAACCATCGGCGACCTGCTTTTGGTAGTGGCCGGGGATGCCAGTACGGTAAACGTTTCGCTCGGTGCACTGCGCCAGGAAATAGGGCAACGATTGAAACTGGCTGACCCCGATAGGTTTGCATTCGCCTACATCAAGAATTTCCCGCTGCTGAGGAAAAATAAAGAAACCGGTTACTGGGAATCGGAGCACCATCCGTTCACCAGACCGTGGACTGAAGACGAGCCGTTTCTGGATACTTCCCCGGGAAAAGCACGCGGTAAGCATTATGACATGATATGCAACGGCTTTGAAATCGGTGGCGGAAGCCTCAGGATACACACGGCGGAACTCCAGCGCAAAGTGTTCCGACTGCTGGGCTATACCGATGATGAGGTTGAAGAGCGCTTCGGGCATATGCTCGAGGCATTTGAATATGGAGCTCCGCCACACGGCGGCATCGCGCTGGGCATTGACCGTGTCGTGATGCTGCTGGCGGGTAGAGAGACCATTCGCGAGGTGATTGCTTTCCCCAAGACCCAGAGCGCCATTGACCTGACCTTCAATGCGCCGGCGCCGGTAACGGAAGAACAGCTCACCGAACTGCATATCCTTTTGCGTGAAGAAGAAGAGTAAATGGTTGACATAAAAGAAGTAGCCGAAAACATAATCCTGATTGACGACGCGCTTTATTCCATCCCGGAGTGGGGGAGCGTTTACCTCATCAACGAAGAGAAAAAGGCGCTGGTTGATACCGGCCCGACCACCTCGGTAAACGCCGTTCTGGACGGAATAAAAAAAGCGGGAGTCGGCCCGGCGGAAATCGACTACGTCATCGCCACCCATATCCACCTGGACCATGCCGGCGGGGCGGGTGAGCTGCTGAAGTATTTGCCGCAGGCGCAGGTTATCGTTCACCATAAAGGCGCTCGACACCTGATTAACCCGGAGAAACTGATGAAGAGCTTTGCTTCTACCATGGGCGAAAGAATGGTGCAAAAGACCGGTCCGGTAACGCCGATTGACGAAGAGAGAATTATACCGGTATCCGGTGACGAAGTATTCAAACTCGGTGAGAGGCAAAGCCTGCGCGTTCTCCATACACCGGGACATGCCCCGCATCAAATATGTATCCTGGAAAGCCGGAATAACGGTGTATTCAGCGGCGATGCTATTGGTATCTCAGTTGCGGGAGGTAAGGTGTTGGTTCCCGCCACGCCGCCCCCTGCCTTCGACCTTGAACTGTCCCTGGCATCACTGGAAAAACTGACGGAACTAAATGCCGACCTGATTTATTTCGCTCACTTCGGTGCCACGGACAGAGTCAGAGAGAGCATAGACATCGCCACGAACAAACTTAAAACCTGGAATACAATCATATCCCGGACTTTCAACGAAGAAGGCTTTGAAGCTGCCTTCAAAAAAATAAGGGCGCAGCTTTATTCAGAACTGGAACCGGCTCGGGAATCGGAATCTCTATATCAATATCTGGCAAGCGGAATAGTTGCCATGAACGTCACCGGTTTCCTGAAATATTTCCAAGAGAAAAAACACGGATTGAGATGGTGAAGCAATAGTGAAAGTAACCAGAGAGAAGACAGAGAACAACCAGGCATTTCTTACCATTGAGATGGAACCACAGGAAGTTGAGGCGTCAATGGCGGAATCCTACCAACGCCTCGCCAGGCGGACTAATATCCCCGGCTTTCGAAAAGGGAAGGCACCGCGTGCCGTACTGGAACGATATCTGGGCAGCGACAGCGTTCTCGAAGATGCCATCAACCAGTTGCTGCCGCAGGCATACGAAAAGGCAATCGAAGAACAGCAGATAGAAACCATTGCCCGACCGGAGATTGAGGTGCTGCAGACTGACCCGGTTATCTTCAAGGCCATAGTGCCTTTAGCGCCGGTGGTCCAGCTGGGAGATTACCAAAGCGTTAAAATGAAACCCGAGTCGGTAAAAGTGACCGATGCGAATGTAAAGGAAGTGATTGAGCAGCTTCGCCACCAGAATGCAACCTGGGAATCGGTGGACCGCGCCGTCGCCTATGGTGACCTGGCGGTATTGAATATGGAAAGCCAGGTGGATGACTCGCCGTTTATCAACCGGGAAGGAGTCCAGTACCTGGTTATGCAGGACTCTGTTTCCCCGGCCCCGGGCTTTGCCAAGGAGCTCATCGGCATGAAGAAAGAAGAGGACAGGAGCTTTGCTCTCACGCTTCCCGAGGACTATCCCCGCGCTGAATTCGCCGGTAAAGAAGCCCGTTTCACTTTGAAGATGCTGGAGGTGAAACAGGAGATATTGCCCAAACTTAATGATGAATTCGCCGCGCAACTGGGGCCAGAAGTGAAAAACATGGCCGCTCTGAAGGAGGAGGTATCCAGAAATCTGAAATTGCGCGCTGAGGCAAAAGCCAGGGCTGATTTTGAAGAAAAAGTGGTTGATGCCGTAGTCGCTCTGTCTCAGGTTGAATTTCCGCCGGTGCTGGTAGAAACTGAAATACATCGCATGATTAATGAACAAGCCCGGCAGTTTGAGATGCAGGGCGCAAATATGGAAGAATATTTGAAGAGCATTAATAAAACAGAAGAACAGCTGCACGAGGAATTGGAGCCGATGGCGACCAGGAGAATAACGCAGTCTCTGGTCCTGGGCAAAGTTGCCGAGGCGGAAAAAGCAGAGGTAAGCGAGAAGGAAATAGATGAAGAAATCGAAACGATGCTGCAAAACGCGGCTGATAAAAAAAGAGAATTGCAGAAAGCGCTGAATTCACCACCGTCCCGCGATTCCATCCGACAGATACTGCTGACACGCAGAACGGTTGAGCGACTGGTGGAACTAGCCGGAGGCGGGAAAGAGAAGAAAGGGAAACCAAAAAAAGAGGGGGTTGAAAAATGAATATCAATCCAGCGAATATCATACCGATGGTTATAGAGAGCGGGGGGCGGGGAGAACGAGCCTTCGACATCTATTCGCTTCTGCTGAAAGAGCGCATCGTCATGCTGGGCAGTCCGATTAACGACCAGGTGGCCAATGTAATCGTCGCCCAGCTACTCTACCTGGCGCGGGAAGACCCGGACAAAGACATCAGCCTGTATATTCACTGCCCAGGCGGTGTTATCAACGCCGGTCTGGCAATTTACGACACCATGCAGCTCATCCAGCCGGAGGTGTCCACCATATGTATTGGACTGGCAGCGAGCATGGGTACGGTGTTGCTCTGTGCCGGTGCCAAGGGCAAACGGTATGCCCTGCCCAACTCCACCATCCACATGCACCAGGCTTTCGGCGGTGCCCAGGGGTACGCCAGCGACATTGAGATTGCCGCCCGCGAAATCATGCGTGTTCAGGACATCATCAGAAGTATCCTGGTCAAGCATACCGGTCAGAAATTAGAGAAAATCGCCCATGATACGGACCGTGATTTCTACCTCAGTGCTGACCAGGCAGTGGAATATAACCTCGTTGACGAAGTCCTGAAAAAACCGGAAGAGGGCAGCAAGAAAGCTGCGAAGAAATAGCCCCGGAATGCCCTGACAATAAAATGAATTCCCCTCCCTTTTTCCATCGGGGGAGGGGGATTTTGTTCTCCGGCTCTGATTTCAGAGCGAGCCGCGAATTTTTTCATCGATTTCTGCGGTGAGGTCACAGCCTCTTATTGACTTCCCATGAGCGTCAACGACCTGTTTATCCGGCGTAATTTTCATCCTGCCTCGGCTAAACGCTTGAATGGTAGCGGTAATCAACGGCAGCTCTCTTATTACCCCGTGCTGGCGGATGAGCTGAAAAAGAGCGTTTTCCTCACCCTGTTCCTGTTTCACCTGTGACACCGATTTGCCTTTTATCTTCGACCAGTGACGGTCGAACGCCTGGCCGCGAATCGGAAAGGTGCAGTAAGCCACCACCGGTCCTTTGTCCAGCTCCGGCGTGACCAGATGCATCATGGCCCCGGTCGATTCCGCATCAGCCTCAATCAGTTTCCAGATGACTTCCTGCCAGGTCCCAGCCGGGCCACCGGGTGCTGCCGGGTGGAGATTTATCATATCATATTTCTGGCACATCTCCGGCCCGACGATAAGCATATACCCCGCCAGTACACACAGGTCGGTCTTGAAATCCTGCAGTCTTGCCATTATCTCACGGTCGTAGACAAGTCGCCACGAAGGCAGCCTTTCGCCGGAACCGACTAAACCACTCTCTTCGCCCTTGTGTTTCTGATAAGAAAACGTGACCAGTGGAATGCTATAACCCTCCACCATCCTGAGAAAGATATCGGTCTGTTCGGTCTCCCCGTATTCACGACTGCAGAAGACAAAGGCGATTTCGGCATCGATTTCGCCCGACTCTATGCTATCGTGTACCGCTTTGAGCAGCCCTCTTGACCCCTTGCCTCTCCCGGTGGAAAACCATCCCAATTTATACATCTTGTTACCGCCGGGCACGATTTTTCAACTTGTTCCAGGCGCTGGCGAAATGAATCAGCGGATTGGTCCGGCGTCCGATGATTTTACCCTTGTTCAGTGCCTGGATGAAGTCACTGCGACCTTCAAACTCCGGCATTTCCACATAAGCGTCGCCAATAGAGCCAGGTACGTGGGCATCGCTGCCGGCGCTTTGCGCGATGTCGTATTTACGGGCAAAAGCCAGCACTTTCTCGGAACTGTGATGGAGCAAGCTCCTCGCATTAAAGACTTCAATGACTTCGATTTCATTAGCAATCTCTTCAATAACCCTCGGGCTCAAAGCCGACGGTCGTAATACATCAAAGGCGTGGGGAATACACACGATGCCGTCCTGCGCTCTGATGCGAGCGATAGCCTGTTCCACCGAGAGGTCACTGGGAACCGTCTCTTTAAGGAACATGCCCATTATCTCACCATACGGAGTCAGGATTTCTTCGGCGACGATTATCTTGAATGGAGCAATACGCTGCAATTCGAGTGCCCCTTCAACTGTGCCATGGTCGGCGACGGCTATACAGTTGATTCCCAGTTCCTGGCATCGTTCAATAATCGTATCCAGAGGCGTACCACAATCCATTGAATATTCGGTGTGGATATGAAGGTCTGCTTTAAGCAACTGATTCACTTGCCCCTTTCCAGGTATTCGCCGGTGCGGGTATCGACTTTGATGGTATCACCCTGGTTGACGAAGAGCGGGACCTGAACGATAAGCCCGGTTTCCAGGGTTGCCGGCTTGCTGCCACCAGTAGCGGTATCTCCCTTGAAGCCGGGATCGGTGCCGGTGACCTCAAGCTCGACAGCTACCGGCATCTCGATATCAACAATCTCGCCCTTGTAGCTGGATACCTCCACGGTAAAGCCTTCTTTCAAATAATTAAGGATATCTCCCAACTTTTTGCCATCGATTTCAATCTGCTCGAAGCTCTCCACGTCCATGAAGTGGTAAATATCACCGTCGTTATAGAGGTATTGCATCTGTCGCGAATCAAGGCGTGCCCGCACCAGCTTGTCATCGGATTGAAAACTGCGTTCGGTAGTATGGCCAGCATTCAGGTCACGCAGCTTGACGCGTGCCAGCGCGGTCCGTTTCATTTTAACGTGCTTATAGTCCACCACCTGATAGAGCGCGCCGTCGAGTTCGATGATAATACCTTTTCTCAATTCACCGCCGCTTATCATGTTATATCTTCCTCGCTTTCGATAAAACTCTCAGGTTTCCGTTTTCCAGAACAACTAGGTCCTCAATTCTGACACCGCCCCAGCCGGGGAGATAGACACCAGGCTCAACGGTAAATACCATGCCGGAAACTAACTCCTCGCCTGAACCCGGGCCGAGGCGCGGTGCCTCGTGTGCCGTCAGGCCGACACCGTGTCCCAGCGCATGCCCGAAAGCTGTGGCGTAGTCCGCTTCAGCAATGACCGTTCTGGCCAGGTTATCCGCCTGCTCTCCGGTCATGACTTCCTTGATTAGCTCCAGCGCTGTCAACTGCGCTCCGAGCACGATATCGTACACTTTCTTAAAGTTATCACCGGGTTCGCCAGGGCAAATGGTACGGGTCAGGTCGCTGGCATAGCCGTCTACCCTGGCACCGAAATCCATGAGCACCGTCTCTCCTTCCCGGATAACCCTTTCCGAAGGTCTGGCATGGGGCAGGGCAGCATTGGGGCCGGAAGCAACAATCACGTCAAACGGCATAGCCTGACTGCCGTGCTCTCGCATGAACTTCTCTAACTCCCAGGCGACTTCCTTTTCACTCATGCCGGTTTTTATAATTTTCTCGATATGCTGAAAAGCCCGGTCGCTTATATCCGCCGCCCGGGTGATAGACTCAATTTCCCCCGCGTCCTTAATCGCCCGCAGTGATTCTACCATACCTTCCAGAGGAATAAACTCGACAGGGGAGTCCAGATTCTTAGCTATATTGCCCATCTGGCGGTACATTGCCAGCGATATGTGATGAGACTCGAAACCAAGCTTTTGACCTCGAAGGTCAGTGACCAGCTCGGGGAACCAATCTGCCATATCACCGACTATCTGGAACAGGCGATAGTCCGGGGACTGCCGCTTGACCTGCTCGATATAGCGAAAATCCGTTACAATTACGGCGTCTTTCTCCGTGATGAGCAAATACCCGGCGGAGCCGTCAAAGCCGGAAAGGTATCGGCGGTTGTCCGGCTGGGAGATGAATATGGCATTGACCTCCCGTTCTGTCAGTTTCTGCCGCAGCCGCTGCAATCGGTCAGTCATTTCCAAGCTCGTCATTTCCTTTTCTGGCCATCGGGTGGGCTGACTGGTATATCTTCCGTGCCTGGCTCTGGCTGACGTGGGTATATATCTGAGTGGTCGCCAGCTGAGCATGTCCGAGCAACTCCTGAACGACCCTGAGGTCGGCACCGCCATCGAGAAGGTGAGTGGCAAAGGTATGCCGGAGGACGTGGGGGTGAACTTTTTTCTCAAGGCCGGCTTTCCGGGCACATTTATCAAGGATTTTCTGTATTCTCCGTGCCGGCAGCCTATCACCGTATTGATTGAGGAAAACGGCATTCGCTTTCTGCTTTGACAGCAGGGTGGGGCGGCTATGGACGAGATAATTATTCAGAGCGTGTGCCGCCGGCTCACCGATGAGCACCATCCTCTCCTTTGAACCCTTGCCCCAGACACGGATTTCGTTTGTTTCCATATTCAGCTGCTCAAGGTTGAGGCTTTCCAGCTCACTGACCCGCAGTCCGGCGGCGTAGAGCAGTTCCAGCAGGGCGCGGTCGCGCAACCCCTGAGGCGTTGTGCGGTCAGGCGCTTCCAGAAGCCGTACTGTCTCTTCTATGGTAAGGAATGACGGCAGGCGCCGGTCAAGTTTGGGGGAGGAAGCTTTTTCCATCGGATTGGCAGGTACCATCTGTTCCCGGACCAGGTAACGGTAAAAAGAGCGAATGGCGGACAGTTTGCGCGCGATGCTGCTCTTGACCACACCCTGTGACATAAGCCAAGACATATAGTCGCGCATGACCTGCTTATCCACCTCATCGAGCGAGCCGACCTGCCTTGCTATGAGGAACTGGAAGAAGCCTTTCTCGGCGCCGCGAGCGTAGTTGCCGATGAGGTCCATGGTGTAATTGCGCACCGTATAAGGTGAGAGCCCGCGCTCCGCTTCCAGATAGTTCACATATCGATTCAATGCTTCCTGCATGCTAGTTATCACGTTCCAGTTTTCCTTTGTAATCGCACTTGGTGCATCTGGTTAACCTGCCCCGGTACTGGGTCAGCAGCCCACCGCACTTGGGGCAGGGGGCGGGGAGAGGTTTATAGAAAACGGCGAATGTACACTCTGGATAATTGCTGCAGCCATAAAAGACGCGTTTCTTCTTACTTACCCGCTGCACCAGCTCGCTGCCACATTCCGGACATTTCACCCCCGTCTTGAGCTGATATGACTGAGTGTATTTGCACTCCGGGTAACCGCTGCAGGCGAGGAATTTACCGTATCTCCCCATTTTTATAGCCAGGGGCTTACCGCATTTAGGACAGGTCTCGTCGACAAGCTCGACGGGCAGTTTCACTCTCTCCACGCGTTGAAAGGCATCCGTCAGGTCTTTGTCAAACGGCGTATAGAAATCCTGGACGACGCTCGCCCAGTTGCGGTTTTTCTTCACGATATTATCAAGCTCGTCCTCCATACCGGCAGTAAATTTGATGTTCAGGATATCGGCGAAATGCTGGTTCAACAGGTCATTCACCAGAACCCCGAGTTCGGTCGGCTGGAAACTGCCCCTGACCCTGGTTACGTACTCCCGGTCCTGAATGGTGGAAAGAGTAGGCGCATAGGTGCTGGGACGGCCAATGCCCCACTGCTCCAGCATCTTGACCAGCGTGGCTTCGGTGAAACGAGGCGGTGGCTGGGTGAAACGCTGCTCCAGATATATTCCCAGCAGATTTAAATCCTCGTCTTTCCGCAGCGCAGGCAGTTTTGCTTTCTTCTCATCTTCATCCGCTTCATCTTTGCTCTCGCTGTAGAGGGCAATGAATCCAGGAAACACATTGACCGAACTGGTTATTCTCAACAAATAGCCGGTTTTCGGGCGTTTAGCTTCAATGTCAATGCTGGTATTATCGAAGATAGCGGCCGCCATCTGGCTGGCCACCATGCGTTTCCAGATAAGGTCGTATAGTCGGTGCTGACTTGTTGTCAGATAGTTCTTAATCAGCGCCGGCTCGCGGGGTATGCGGGTGGGGCGGATGGCCTCGTGCGCTTCCTGTGCCCCCCTGGCAGTCGTTCTGAAGAAACGAGCGCGCGGCGGCAGGTATTTCGCCCCGTATTTTTGACCTATGTAATCCCTGGTCTCGGCGATTGCAGACGCGGCGACTCTTGTTGAATCAGTCCTCATATAGGTAATGAGCCCCACGCTGCCCTCATCGCCAATGGACAGGCCTTCATAAAGCTGCTGAGCGATAGCCATCGTCTGCTTGGCCGTGAAGCGCAGCTTGTGCCATGCTTCCTGCTGCAAAGTGCTGGTGGTGAAGGGAGGAGCGGGCTGACGGGTCGCTTTCTTGATTCCCACCTTGTGGACACGATAGTCCGCCTGCTCCAGCTCCGCCTTAACCCGGCCGGCTTCGCGTTCATCAGGAATATCCGGCTTGGTGCCGTCCATGAGACCGATTAGCGTGGCTCTAAATGGAACTTTGCCTGCCTTCTTTGTCAGTTCGGCTTCAATCGTCCAGTATTCCACCGGCACGAAGCTCTGTATCTCACGCTCGCGGTCGACGATAATTTTTACCGTCGCCGATTGGACTCTTCCCGCAGAAAGACCGCGCCTTACTTTCTGCCAGAGCAGAGGGCTCAATTTATAGCCGACCAGCCGGTCCAGGACGCGTCTTGCCTGCTGCGCATTGACCAGCTGCATATCAATGGACCGGGGGTTCTGGAACGCCTGCTTGACCGCTTCGTCGGTTATTTCGTGAAAGACGACGCGGCGGCAGGGCTTGTTGTCCGTTTTAATTACCTCAGCCAGGTGCCAGGCGATGGCTTCTCCTTCGCGGTCGGGGTCGGTGGCCAGATAAACCGTGGACGCGCTTTTAACGGCCTTTTTCAGCTCATTGACGAGCTTATTTTTCGCCTTCGGTACTACATATCTGGGGACAAAGCCGTTTTCCACGTCCACACCCAGTTCGCTCCTGGGCAAATCTCTTACGTGGCCCAATGATGCTTTAAGATTGTAGCGGCCACCCAGTATCTTAAGCAGTGTCCTGGCTTTCGCCGGTGATTCTACAATAACCAGATTTTTGGCCATATTATTAATCCACTCTCACCCGATATTCCTCTCTGACCTCCCTGGCCAGAACATAGCTCATCGACCCCATTTGCTTGACCATGCCCTTGAGTTCCATCATCGCCAGCTCACTGCTGACTGTGGATACCGGCAGCCCGCTGCTGCGGCATACCTCATCGATATGAATTGGCTCGGCACCGAGGTGTTTTAACAGCCGGGATTCCGTATCCGAAGCGGGCAATATTTCTTTCATCTCTATCTGACGCGTTACTGTCATCAGGTTAAGTTCTTCCAGAATATCGGTATAATCCCGGACCAGCTTGGCGCCTTCCTGAATCAGGTGGTTGGTGCCCCGGCTGGCCGGCGAAAGGATACTGCCGGGAATGGCAAATACCTCACGGTTCTGCTCCAGTGCAAGCTGTGCTGTTATTATGGCACCGTTGGCCTCATCCGCCTCAACGACGAGCACCCCCATACTCAACCCGCTCATAATTCGATTGCGCCGCGGAAAATTGTCCGGCCTTGGCTTTGTGCCCAGGGGATATTCGCTGATAAGAGCGCCCTGCTGCATGACTTTCCGGGCCAGGTCCGCGTTTTCGCCGGGATAAACAGTATCAAGCCCACAGGCAAAAACGGCAATACTCCTGCCACCCGCATCCAGAGCTGCCTGATGGGCTATAGTATCTATACCTTTGGCCAGGCCGCTGACCACGGTGATATTACTCTGCGCCAGGTCGGCTACGATTTCCTCCGTTACCTGCCTCCCGTAGACGGTCGCCCGGCGTGTGCCGACCACAGCCAGACACCACTCGTCCTGTGGCAGCAGTTCACCCCGGACGTACAGCAGCGGCGGGTAGTCATATAGTTCCTTTAACCGGGACGGGTATGTTTCATCCTTATACGTAAAAACCTTCACCTTGTATTGGGCAAGTTTCTCCATTTCATCGTCCAGGGAAATCCTGGGCTGCCAGGTGGTAATCGCCTGCACTGCGCTGCGGTCAAGGCCAGCCTTTTTCAGCTCGGCAGATGTCGCCTGCCAGGCGTCCCCAAGACTGCCGAAGTGGTTCTCAAGCTGGGCAAACCGCACCCGCCCGATGCCGGGGATGAGGCTGAAACCTACCCAGTATTTGATATCTTTATCTGTCATCTTCAAGGCAATTCTAGCATAGCATAGCGGTATAGTGTAGACAATCGGATAATGACCGCAGTGTTGGCGCAAATACAGCGTCAGTGAGACGCCTTCTAAAGGAAATCTGATGGCGGAGAGGGTGGGATTCGAACCCACGGTAGCCAAAGGCTACTCACGCTCTCCAGGCGTGCCTGATAGGCCACTCCAGCACCTCTCCGCAAACGAGTTCCCAGAATAATTATTGCACTATATAACAGCTTGTCAAGCCAATTATTTCATTTCCAAACGGAGAGGGTGGGATTCGAACCCACGCTCCGCTAAACACGGAGACCGCTTTTCGAGAGCGGCACCATCAGCCTCTCGGACACCTCTCCACAGCTTTGAATTTTACCTTAAAACGCCACCATGCTTCAAGGCAATCGTTTTTTCTTTCTGCAAAGCCTGCAATTTGACAAAAGCCAGCCCATAGAATTATTCTTTTTAGAAATTACACTCTTTAAAGGAGGAAATTATGACCAACGGTTATATGGGCAAGTTATTTTTTGTCGACTTATCTAGCGGAGTTTGCAAGGAAGAAGAGCTCGGGGAGGAGCTCCGCCGCGATTTCATGGGCGGATATGGCATTGGCGCCAGGGTTCTGTATGAGCGTATGAAGCCGCGGGTTGACCCCCTCGGCCCGGATAACATGCTGGGCTTTCTGACCGGCCCGCTGACCGGCACCCCGACAATGTGCAGTGGCCGGTTTGTGGTTGTCTGCAAATCACCTCTCACCGGTACCTGGGGCGACGCCAATTGCGGCGGTGATTTTGGGCCGCAGTTAAAATTTGCCGGCTTTGACGGTGTTTTCTTCAGCGGTGCTTCCCAGAAACCGGTTTATCTCTATATTGAAAATGGCAAACCGGAACTCAAAGACGCTGGCAACCTATGGGGTAAAGACTGTCTGGAAACGGAAGATCTTCTGAAAGAAGTCCATGGCAAAGAATCGAGCATCGCCTGCATTGGCCCGTCCGGCGAGCAGTTAAGCCTTCTCGCCGCCATAATCAATGAGAAAGGGCGCGCCGCGGGCAGGTCAGGTGTGGGCGCCGTTATGGGCTCGAAAAAACTCAAGGCTATCGCGGTTAAAGGCAACCAGAAAGTGCCCATGGCAGATGGAGATAAAGCCATGCAACTCAGGCGCACATGGATGAAACAGGTCAAAGGCCTGGGAGAAACTTTAATTAAATATGGTACCGCCGGACTTACCGAAACAAGTGCCATGTGCGGCGATTCCCCGGTGAAAAACTGGGCCGGCGCCGGTGAGACAGATTTCCCCAATGCCAAACGAATCAGTGACGACGCGGTGATTGCCGAGCAGGAGAGAAAATATGGCTGCTGGCAATGCCCCCTCCGCTGTGGCGGGCATATGAAGCCTAAAGTGGGTCGGGCGGCGGTTTCCCATAAGCCGGAATACGAGACGTTGTGCATGGCAGGAACGCTATGCCTCAATGATGACCTGGAGTCAATCATCCGCTTTAACGATATCTGCAATGTTAATGGTATCGATACTATTTCCGCCGGGGTTGCCGTTGGTTTCGCCATTGAATGCTACGAAAACGGCATCCTGACCAAAGCCGATACCGGTATGGAACTGCGCTGGGGCGATGGTAACGCCGTCGTGGCACTGATGGAGAAAATAGCCAAACGTGAAGGTATCGGTGCGCTGCTGGCCGACGGTGTCAAACATGCCGCTGAGAAAATCGGCAAAGGGGCGGAACAGTACGCAGTTCATGCCCAGGGGCAGGAATTGCCGGCCCACGACCCGAGATTTATCCCTGCCCTTTCGGTGACCTATCGT
>JAUWLN010000170.1 GCA_030613665.1 Dehalococcoidia bacterium | reverse complement strand
TCGTGGAGCCGACATCGACGCCGAGATAACCGGTGCACGGTTCGGTGATTTTCCGGTCTGACCCGTTGCCCGGGAGCGCCACCTTTTCCAGTCCGGGCATTTTGAAGTAGTCCTGGTGCGCGTCAGCTTCAGGTAGCAGGCATACCCTGGAATTTTTATCTCTGGAAAGCAGCGCTGCCCCCAGCGATTCAACATATTGATAGTTGTCCGGTACGGTGACCTGCACCTCATGGCCGTTTCTCGCGGAAAGTGTCTCATTGAGCGCCCGGACAATGGCGCTGTTGGCGGCGACGCCGCCGACGAAATAGGCCGGCTCTTCAAAGGTACCTTTCTTCAGGGAAGCGACCATCCGGGCAATGCTCTCGCAGAGGGCATAAAGCATGGCCTCGATGGAGACCCCCTTCTGCTGCAGGTGAATGAGGTCGCTCTTGGCAAAAACGCTGCACCGGGCGGCGATTCGCGGCGCCTTGTCCTTACACTTGAGGGCGAGACGGGAAAAGTCATCAAGGCTTATGCCGAGGCGGTATGCCTGCTGTTCGAGGAACCTTCCTGTTCCCGCGGCGCAGAGCGGGTTGGACGAGACTTTCCACGGTTTTTTAAGCCCGTCTTCCAGGACAATGACCAGGGAGGTCTGACCGCCAATCTGTATTATGGTCTTAACGGAAGGGTACAGATTGAGCAGTCCGGAGGCAATAGCCAGCGAGCTGCTGTATTCCACCCAGTTGAGTTCTGCGGGGATGGTACCCCTGCCGGAACTGGAAACACCCGCGCTAGCAATACGGTCCAGCGGCACCACCTCACCGAGCCGGGAGAGCAGCGCGTTTATGGCAGCTTTGGGGTTGGTGGTTATTTTTAAACTATCCAGCCGGACTAGCTGGTTAGCCTCGTCAATGAGGCAGAGTTTGGCGTTAACCGAGCCGACATCTATTCCCAGTGAATATTTCATATCGCACAATAGAAAATTCTAACAGAAGTATACCGCTTTGTGAAGGTAGCACTTAATATCCCGGCCGGCCTGTGTTGTTGCCATCAGGGTGAATCGGGAAGAATCAATCCTCCACCGGCACGTAGATTTCACCCTTGAGGGGATAGATTACCTCCAGGGAAACGGTAATCGAACTCTGGGTTTCATCTTCATCGGCAGTGTTGCGGAAGAGTAAATTATAGGTATCTCCCTGGCTTTGACTGGCGGCAAAGGAAAAACGGTCGGCTACGTTGGAATGAAAAATCTGCGTCTTACCGGTGATGCGGAAATCAACGGTATCGCCCTTTTCCAGGTAGAAAAAGCCGTCCACTTTACCGCCCTCGGCCAGCTTGAGCAGAATTGCCGTTTCCTGTCCGGCTCCTACCTTGAAGTCTATCTGTTTCATCTGCCACGCGGAGCCAAGCTCTACCGACCTTTCTATCTTGAGGTTGGACTGGGAAGTGAATGTGGATACACCCTGCGTCAATTCAGTTATTTCTTCACAGCCAAGAAGGGGGAAGAGAAATATGAGCAAAACGGTGGCAATGATAACCTTTTTCCACATCGCTGAGACCTCGCTTATCAATGTCCTGTTGATTCATTATACACCGAACCGGGCGGTAAGAGAATAGCCCGTTAGCTGTTATACTTGACGGGCTGGACGCGATGTAACTAGACTTGTGGTATCGCCATGTGATTTGAATCGCGGCTCTTAAGGAGGATTTGAATGAAACCACAGGTGCCGGTTGTTTCGATTAAAGGAAAACCTTTTGAACGGGGCAGGCAGTACGGGTCTCAGGCGCAAACCCTGATACAGAAAAATCTGGAGCTTTATTTTGACCTGTGGCGCTCGCTGTGGGGTGCCAGGCGCCCTGAAGTCCTAAAGCATTGTGCCAGCCTGGTCCCGGTCATCGGCGAATATGATGCCGAGATACTGGAGGAAATGCAGGGAATTGCCAAAGGGGCAGCCCTGTCCCTTGAAGAAATAGTGGCGCTGAACGCCCGATATGAGATGGTGTTCGCCCAGAGTGCGGTGGCGGAGGCGGGCGGTGGCTGCACCTCGATAACCGCCATGCCCGGGGTAACCCGGAACGGCCACACCATTCTGGGGCAGAACTGGGACTACAAGGAAAGATTCCAGGGGCTGAGCGTCATACTGGAAGTGGAGAGAGAGGGCAGCCCCAATATTGTCATGCATTTGGAAGCGGGCACCATGGCCCATAAGGGTATGAATTCGGCGGGGTTGGGGGTCTGTCTCAACGCTCTGGTGTCCAGCCGTGATAAGTTTGAGATAACCACGCCTTTCCTGGTTGTGGCGCGCGCCATCCTGAATGCCGATAGCTTCAGTCGGGCGGTGAAGGCGGTGCTGAATGCCAGGGTGACGGTATCATTTAATTTCCTCATCGCTCACCGCGATGGCGAGGCGATAGACCTGGAAGTATCACCGATAGACGTCGGCTTTCTGCATCCCGATGAAGGCATTCTCACCCACAGCAATCACTTTATCGCGTTAAACAACCGACCCGATATGGTAGATGTGTTCAAGGCCACCGCCCCGGATACCCTGTTTCGCGCCGAGCGAGCACGGCGTCTTATTGAAGAAGAGCGGGGCAATATCGATGCCGGTAGCTTCCAGCGCGTGTTCCGCGACCATTTCAGCTACCCCAATTCCATCTGCCGGCATGTTGACACCAGGGAAGAGGCGCCCCGGCATCTGGCCACGCTTTCTTCGGCCGTCATGAACCTGACGGCGCGCACCTTTTATTTAACCGAAGGCACGCCGTGCCAGAATGAATACTACAGGGTCGCGCCGAAATGCCTGTGGCAGGACTGAGGCGTATCAGGTCAGGCGGACGTAGCGCTAAGCTTTATCGACGAGCTGGCCAGCCTTGGCCTTGGCGACGAGCTCGTCTTCCCGCTTCACGTCTTCCAGTGTCCTGGCTTTGACCTCGGGTGGTGGAGCTTCCAGCCCGTATTTCCACTTCAGGAAACGCAGCCCGGTGATGGGATAGATGGCCGCGATAAGCACGTCCCCGATGTCTTTGCTGATATCTTTGACCAGTTCCCGCGCTACGTCCAGCTCTGGCTCGAGCATGTCCGCTGGCCGGCAGGTGATTGGCTCCTGGCCTTTCTTGTAGAACTTGAGGACCGTTTTCTGTATCTCGGGGTCTATCTTCGCCGGGGGTTTGCCGTAGAGACCGTAGCAGTAGTCCATCACCTGCGTTGAGACCAGCTTGTAGCGGCCGGCAAGCACGTTCTGTACCGCCTGCACGCCGACTATCTGGCTGGTAGGGGTGACCAGCGGCGGGTAGCCGAGTTCCTCTCTTACCTTGGGCAGTTCCCGGTAACCGTCATCAAGCCGGTCTATGGCATTCGACTGCC
>JAUWLN010000012.1 GCA_030613665.1 Dehalococcoidia bacterium | reverse complement strand
CGGCGGGGAAGTTTCGAGAGCGCCCCGGAATTGATCGCTGCGATCAAAGAGTACATGGCGGCATCTAACGCCGACCCGAAGCCTTTCGTATGGCATAAATCCGCTCATGCTATCCTCGATAAACTTGCTCGTTGTAAGGCCCTTTATGAGACGCTACACTAGCTAATTTGAGGTAATAATATTACCATTGGCTGGGGAAGAAGGATTCGAACCTTCGCTTACGGATCCAGAGTCCGCTGTCCTACCACTAGACGATTCCCCAGCACGCTTAAATTGTAGCCAAATGAGGCTGGCGTGTCAAACCAGCTCTACTTGCCACTGCTTGCCATTCCAGATTGGCACAGCGGATTACCCGTATAAAGTATGAAATCTGTCGGTCATAATGAGTATAATGTCTGAAATGGCAAATGATGGTATCGTAAATAGGAAAGCCGTATTACTGGTTGCCACTATGGTTGCTTTTTTGACCCCGTTCATGGGGTCTTCTGTTAATGTGGCTATTCCGACTATCGGGAAAGAATTCGCCATGGATGCGGTTTCGCTGGGATGGATTGCCATGTCGTACCTTCTGGCCACTTCCGTATTTCTTGTCCCGTTTGGCCGGATAGCGGATATATACGGCAGAAAGCGGATTCTCACCTATGGCACGATAATCTTTACTGTCTCCTCTCTTATTATAGGCTTTTCAACTTCGGCTGCCATGCTTATTTCCTTCCGGGGCGGGCCGGGGGGGGGGGCCGCACTTATCTTCAGTACAGGGGTTGCCATCCTGACTTCTGTATTTCCAGCAGGGGAGAGAGGCAAAGCCCTGGGAATAAACGTTGCCGCTGTTTATCTCGGGCTTTCTTTAGGGCCGTTTTTAGGTGGTTTGTTAACACAACATCTTGGCTGGAGGAGTGTTTTTCTAATAGTTGTGCCCCTTGGTGTAGCGGTTATTACCGCTATATTCTGGAAGCTAAAAGGAGAGTGGATTGGGGCGGAGGGGGAAAAATTTGACCTTACAGGTTCACTGGTTTACGGCAGCGCAGTCGTAGCGTTGCTGTATGGTCTATCTCTGTTACCCGCGACGTCAGGTATATGGGTAATAATTATTGGCGTGTTTGCCACTGCGGGGTTTTTGTGGTGGGAAACGAAGGTAGAAAGCCCTGTTTTAGATGTGAGGCTATTCAGGAACAATACCGTATTCGCTTTTTCTAACCTGGCGGCATTCATTAATTACAGCGCGACGTTTGCGGTGACTTTTATCCTGAGCCTTTATCTGCAATCTGTCAGAGGGCTGAGCGCTCAGGAAGCCGGTATAGTCCTGGTGTTAATGCCGGCAATCCAGGCGATATTTTCTCCGGTTGCCGGCAGGCTCTCCGATAAGATTGAACCGAGAGTACTTGCTTCAACGGGCATGGGGTTTACGACCATAGGGCTCGGGCTGTTAATTCTTTTAACGCAGGATACGGCACTTGGTTTCATTCTGGCCAGCCTGGCGATATTGGGATTCGGTTTTGCTCTTTTTTCTTCTCCAAATACGAATGCCGTAATGAGTTCGGTTGATAAGAGATTCTACGGGGTGGCCTCGGCAACACTGGCTACAATGCGTCAGGTCGGGATGACATTTAGTATGGGAATAGCCATGCTGATTATTGCCGTCTACATGGGCAGGGTAGAAATTACGCCTGTATATTTCTCTAGCTTCTTGATAGGCACGAGAATAGCGTTCACAATCTTCACTGCCCTTTGTTTTCTCGGTATATTCGCATCTCTGGCTAGAGGAAAGCTCAAGTCCTGACACAGCCCTGAATTTTAGTGATTTCCTCTCAGGTGTATCAGTATTACGATAAACTAAGATGGCCAGGCTCTTGGTAGGCCGATTGTAAAGTGAGAAGCGGCATAATACAATAACTCAGGACGAGGAAGTAATCTGCGAATATGAATTTGGGAAATGAGAATGAGTGTAAAGGCGGTGTATGATATAGATTCGCTGCAGGAATCACTGAGTGTCAGGTTTGTAAATCTTCCTTTGCTGGAGCAGGCCCTGATTCATAGTTCCTATCTGAACGAATACCCCGGAACTGTGACGGCTTCCAATGAGAGGCTGGAGTTTCTCGGTGATGCTGTGCTGGGGTTCATTGTGGCGGAGAAGCTGTATCAGGGTTTCCCAGGCCTGGCTGAAGGCGAAATGACCAGAGTCCGCTCGGTTCTGGTGCGAGGGGAGACACTGGCGCAGGTGGCCAGAAGATTGAAGCTTGGAGATTACCTTTATCTGGGAAAGGGCGAAGAGGCCGGTGGCGGACGGCAAAAACCGGCTAACCTCTCCGGCGGACTGGAAGCGGTAATCGCGGCCGTTTATCTTGACCGGGGCCTGGCGGTGACACGAAAACTGGTGCTGGGATGGCTTACCGAAGAACTTCAGGAGGTGGCAGGTCGGGGAAAAGGCGTCGATTATAAATCGCAACTGCAGGAAGTGATACAGTCGGAATATCATTCGTCGCCATCCTATCGAACAATACAGGCCGCCGGGCCGGACCACGACAAACTGTTTACCGTTGAGGTAATGATTGGGGATAAGGTGCTGGGGATGGGGGCTGGTAAAAGTAAAAAGCTGGCCGAGACGGAAGCCGCCTGCGATGCCCTGGAGCAGCTTAACCGCAACTTTACACCTTGATAGCTCTTTGCTAAACTAGCAAATAGATGCCGAAGTTAATAAATAATCAGAGGGTCAGCGATGGGGAAAAGAGATTACCGACACAGAGAGTCAAAGAAACAAAAAAAGGATACTAAAATAATTGCGCCGATAACTATCATACAGCCATCGGTGCAGGTGGAAGTAATCGGGAAGGGGAAAAAGAAACGGGAAGAAGGGGAGGAGGAGGGAGAGTAGCTGCTTACCAGCACCTTTACCGAACCGGGGAGCTCAGAACCAGGGTGGAAAAAGCCCGGTCACTTCTTGTCCGGTGTCGTCTCTGTGCCCGCAACTGCGGGGTCAATCGCCTGGAAGGTGAAAGCGGTCAGTGCCATACGACCGATGAGGTAGTCGTGTGATTACCCGCCGATATCGCGCCCGATAACCGGAGAAGAATTCTCGGCAGCGATTGAACTGACACAGCGCTCTGGTTTAAACTGCCTTGATGGACGGATTTCTCTGCATATTTAAACAGGATTGTCGTTGGTGATGGAAGACTCTGTTTCCATGCGTGCAGTTGTTCACGGTCGAGTCCAGGGAGTGTTTTTTCGGACTTTTGTAGAGGAACATGCGCAGCGGCTCGGCCTGGTGGGTTACGTGCGTAATCTGCCCTCTGATGCTGTGGAAGTGGTGGCTGAGGGCGAGCGGGAGCATGTGGAAAAGCTGGTCGGATATTTAGAAGTGGGACCGCCGACCGCTATAGTGGACGGGATGGATGTTAACTGGTCTGAGTATACGGGTGACCACTCAGGGTTCAGAGTCAGATATTAGTCAGTCACCGGGTAAAACCCGTAGTAGCGGTCATACTTCAGCAGGCGGAGCAAGATCTCCGCTGACGTGCGGGAGATATCGTCTTTTGTCATGCCGTCAGGGAAGGCCTATCTATGTCTCAAGGTCTACTTTCGCCGTTTTAATCAGGTCCAGATAGGGTGTCTTCAACCCAAGCGTTTCGCATACTTCGCGGTCTACCTCGTAAGGCTCGCCGATAAATATCTTGCCATATTCTTCGGCCTCGGTACGAGAGGTGTCATCTTCGCCGACCAGCTTATTTCGCGCTTCGATAATTCCCAGGTCGAAGGGAAGGGTGAAGTAGAGGTCAGCGATGACTCTATCGATGTCCAGGTTATATAACGCACTACAGCCGTTGGAAGCCTCGTCATGGTACTTGCTGTAGGGCAGCAGCGAAAGAAGGTTCATAATACTGAGACGGCAGCTGCCCTTGATTATCTTCAGAGGAGCTACGGATATCAGGTAATCGCTGGAAAGAATGACGTTGGGTACCCAGAATGTGGGTATGGCCAGGGGCTTGGGGAGGGGATTGTCCACCTCAACCCAGACACAGTCTTTGACATCCATGGTCAATACCCGTGGGAAGTCATAACCAAGGGCCTGATATACCGGGTAAACCGGTTCGCCCTCGGGTGTACCATCCAGAATAAGGATATCGGCATCACTGACCCGGCGGATACCCTTGATGAGCGTTGCCAGCATGCCTTTGCTCGTTGAAACCGGGTATGCATCCATATGTGAGGCGTTCGGCTTGATTAAAACCCGGCGCGCCCTTGAGACCACGGTTGGCGGTTTAAACGTGAAATCATCGGACTCGAATATCAAGATTTTCTCCTCATAAAGATGCTCAACCTTGGCAGCTGGTCGAATTTTTTCAATCCTGAGCCTATGGCCGCCAGAGTCCTGAGCAGCAAATTTCTGCCTGCCTTATCCAGTGGCACGTATGTGCCATCAACATACAGGTCAACGCTATCTTCCGTGCTGGCCAGGTATTTCTGCTCAATTAAATCGGCAATTTCGGCGACTGCCTTGCTGGTGAACTGCGGCACATTAACATCGAGCGGTTTATCGGTGACAATTGCCAGCAGTTGCTCCGGCGGGCTGACCAGGTCAGACCCCTGGTCGCCGCGAATGATTTCAATCTTGGGATAGGGATACTGCTTAAATCCTTCCGTAAGGACGAGGTCGCAATCCGCCCCGGCGTATTGAGCCAGAGTCTGTGGGTCCGGGTCATTTTCCAGGCGCCGGATGACAGCCAGCCTGTCTTTTGAACTTATCGCTGATACCTCACTGCCCGCCTGGCTGAAACGCCAGCTATCTTTGTTTGGCGTATCAAACTCAAAGGCATCAGCGGCGTGTTTGATAACGGCTATACGGCGGCCGCGTTGCTTGAGAACCTTTATCAGGGCTTCAAGCAGGGTCGTCTTGCCCGAGTCTGACTTTCCTACAATAGAGACAATAAAAGGCATGTCCTATTACCCGTCAGTTAAATATTATCCTCGTCATCCCAGCCCAGCAGGATAACCTTGACCGTCTCGCCGGCTTTGGCGCCTGCCGTGTCTTCGGGAACAATCACCAGGCCGTTGGCCAGGCTCATTGAAGTGAGAATCCCCGAGCCCTGGGGCCCGGTAAGGTGGGCGTGGTACCGGCCATCGCTTTTGGTGACAATCGCCCGAATATACAGACGGCGGCCGTCGGTATTGACCGCGGGCTCTTCCAGCACGGCTTCAACCACCGGCTTGGCCAGGTTCTTTTTTCCCATCATCTTCAGCATTGCCGGACGGGCGAAGAGCTCGAAGGTGATCATGGAGCTGACCGGGTTGCCGGGGAGTCCGAGGTGGGGCACTCTTCGCGGGTTGCCGTTTCCGTCCATCCCCTTGAGCGTGCCGAATGCCAGCGGCTTGCCCGGCTTCATCCGCACCGTCGAGAAGGTTATTTCACCTTCGCTGGCCAGGACGTCTTTCACCATATCGTAGTCACCGGCGGATACTCCGCCGCTGGTAATCAGCATATCGGCGTCAAGTCCCTGGCGAAGTTTATCCAGCAGCGATGCCTCGCTATCAAAGGCAATGCCAATTATTTTGGGGACACCCCCATAACGCTTGACCAGAGAGGCGATACTGTACGTGTTGCTGTTGTATATCTTGCCGGGAGGCAGTGGTTGGTCAATCTGGACGAGCTCGTTGCCGGTGGCCAGGACCGCCACCACCGGGCGGCGGACAGCGTTTATCTTGCTCATGCCCAGTGAAGCCAGAACACCTATTTCAGCGGGCCTGAGGACGGTGCCTTTCTTCAGTACGGTTGCCCCCCGGGCGATATCCTCTCCGGCACGCCGAATGTTCAGGCCGTGTTTAACTTCACATAATATTCCGATTTCGCCAGAGCTTGAACCCTGGCGCCGGGCTTCGTCCGTGTCTTCAAAGCGAATAACGCTATCGGCGCCTCCGGGCACCGGCGCGCCGGTCATAATGCGGATGGCTGTGCCTGGTGTAACCTGATGCTGGGAAATGGAACCAGCGATAACAGTGTCGATAACGTGCAGGATGCGCGGCGACTGGTCGCTGGCGCCAGGCGTATCACTGGCTTTCAGGGCATAGCCGTCCATAGCGGCGTTATCCAGTGGCGGTATATCTATATGGGAGATGATGGCTTCGGCCAGTACCTGCCCCATTGATTCCAGAAGTGGAGTTTCCCCGGCTTCAAGTATGTCTACACAGCCGAGTACTTTTTCCAGGGCCTCTTCAACGCTTATCATCATTTCATTCCTCTGGCGATTTCCTCTGCTTTGAGAAGGTCGGACCGGGTGTTGATATTAAAAAAGCTCAGGTGTTCGGGGTCGAATGGCTCAATTTCGTCGGCTTCCAGGTATCTTGTCCTGGCCATCGGGAAAAGCTGGTGTATCGATAATTTATCCTGCTTTAGCAGGTGTTCCATGGGTTCCAGGCAGTTCTTGGTATAAATGGCGTGCAGCGGTTCTACCAGATTGCCCACCCTGGGTACCACAAGGTCGAAATCGGCCAAAACTTTCATCATATAGCGTAACAATGCCGTATTTAAGAAGGGCATATCCGAGGCGACTACAAGGTTGCAGAATGAACTTGAGGTTATCAATCCAGTGTAAACACCACCCAGTGGACCTCTACCCGGATAAATATCGGTCACTGTCTTTAACCCGGAATAATTATCAGATTTAACCAGGACGTTATTGCTGGCGGTTACAAGTATTGTCTCACGGGAGAGGAGAGTTACCTGATCTATTACCATGTCCAGCAAAATTCGGTCGCCAACGGTTTCAAAAACCTTATCGCGCCCTAAACGTAAACTCTTGCCTCCGGCAAGAACAATACTGCTAATTTCCAATGTAATAAAATAATCCCGCCGCCTCATCCCCTATTTTATTTTACCATGACCTTCGGTGTACGTCTAGAGGTGGAAGCTGATTTCCGCCTCGTTTTGCTACGGTTTGGCCAGCCAGGGCATCAGCTCACGCAGTTCTTTACCGGCTGTTTCGGAACCGTGCTCGTCTTCCATGCTCAGAAGGGTGAGGTAATTGGGGTGGCCAATGCTACCCTCAAGAAGCCACTGATGGGCGAAGGTTCCGTCCTCAATCTCACGAAGTAGCTGCCGCATATTTTCCTTGACCGAATCATCTATCACTCTGCGTTGGCGGGACATCATTCCATACTGTGCCGTCTGACTGCAGCGACGTATCATGCCGGGGATGCCATAGCTGTTGATAAGGTCGGCAACGCCTTTGAGCTCGTGGAACAGTTCCAGGTAAGCAGTCTCCTCGCTGTAACCGGACTCAACCAGGACCTCCCAGCCCGCTTTTAAGAGACCCACTACCCCGCCGCCAATCCCGCACTGCTCGTTGAAAATGTCAGTAACCGTCTCTTCCTTAAAGGTTGTTTCCACGACCCCGCCCCGCGTACAGCCGATAGCTTTGGCATAAGCGAGCGCTATGGACATCGCCTTTCCAGAGCTATCCTGGTGGACGGCAACGCTCCCCGGCGGTCCCTGGTTTTCGGTGTAGAGCTTGCGCAGCAGAATACCGTGTATCTTGGGCGCGACCATGGTAACGTCAATGGTGGATGGAGGCACAATCTGGTGATAGTAGATATTGAAGCCATGGGCAAACTGCAGTGTTTTGCCGGCGGCCAGTTGCGGTTCAATTGACTGGCGGTAAATCTGAGGTTGAAGTTCATCGGGGGCAAGCAAGACGATGATAGCTGCTTTTTCGGCCACGTCAGCAGCCTCCGATACGTTAAAACCGGCCTTTTCCGCGGCTTTCCAGGCAGCACTGCCGGGCGCATCGGCAACAAGCACCTTGCAGCCGCTGTCACGCAGGTTCAGAGCCTGCGCATGGCCCTGGCTGCCGTAACCGATGATACCGATGGTCTTGCCATCCAGCAGGGAAAGGTCCGCGTCCTGGTCATAATACATTTTTGCCATTTGTTTGTTCCTCCTTTAAACGAAAATGCAAATAGATGTCCTTTACAGTGCTGGCTTCAGCACGATAATTTGAGTGGTCGGGGGCATCGCTCCTGCCCTGAATTCGACTTCACTGGCATCGGGTTGCCTGGTATCACTCTTGCCGCGCAGGAATTCCTCCACGCCGGCTATCGGGAAGTCACACTTGCTGTTCTTGAAGTGCATGGGAATGACCACCCTGGGTTTGAGTTGCTCTACAACCCGGCCGGCAACGGCGGCATCAATGGTAAAAAAGCCGCCCACCGGCAACAGGAGCACGTCTATGGCGCCTGCCTGTGCCGCCTGCTCGGTGGTCAGCTCGTGGCCCAGGTCGCCGAGATGGCATACCTCTACCCCGTCGACCTCGAAGCAGAATACGGTATTGCTGCCCCGTTCCTTCCCCCCGCTGGCGTCGTGGAAGGTGGCAATGCCCTTGAATTTGATGCCTTTGATTTCGGCATCGCCCTTTACCACCTGGGGAGCACCTTTTACGGCGGCAACATTGCCGTGGTCGAAATGGTCATGGCTTACGGTAACGGCGTCTGCGGATTCATTTATCTCGCCATAGTGGAGCCTGTCGTCAGGAATATAGGGGTCAGTTATAATCTTTGTGCCGCTGTCCGAGGTGATGAGGAAAGATGCGTGTCCCAGCCACTTTATCTTCATCTTATACCTCCTGTTTTATGCTATTTTGACGGCTTCTGTGCCAGGGAGACAACCAGATTGACCAGTGTCCGCACCGGCACGCCGGTAGCCCCTTTTATCTGGTAGCCGCGCTCTTTATCAGTCAGGCTGGTGCCGGCGATATCCAGGTGTACCCAAGGGGTGTCATCGACAAATTCGGCCAAAAATTTGGCGGCGGTAATGGCTCCGGCTAACCTGCCGCCGACGTTTTTAACATCGGCCACATCGCTCTTGTTCTGCTCCCCGTATTCGTCAAACATCGGCATCTGCCAGACGAGCTCACCGGCTTCATTGCCCGCGGCAATAATGCGGTCAATTAGCTCTTGGTTATTGCCGAAAGCGCCGGTGCAGATATCACCCAGCGCGATGCGGCAGGCACCGGTCAGCGTGGCGGCGTCAACCATTTTCCTGGCGCCGTGTTTTTTGGCATAACTCAAGGCATCGGCCAGTACCAGTCTCCCTTCGGCGTCGGTGGAGATTATCTCCATCGTCTTGCCGTTCATGGCGGTGAGGACATCCCCCGGCTTGAGCGCGTTGCCGTCGGGCAGGTTCTCCGTTGCCGGAATGAGCGCCATCACATTTATTTTGGGTTTGAGCTGAGAGATGGCAACCATCGCGGCGATGACCGCCGCGCCTCCCGCCATGTCTCCCTTCATTTCCTCAAGCTTCTCCGATGGTTTTATGGAAATGCCGCCGGAGTCAAAGGTGATTCCTTTGCCCACCAGGGCGATATCCAGTTCTTTTGCCGTGCCGCCTTTATAGTTCAGTATCATGAATTTCGGTGGCTGACGGCTTCCCCGGGAGACGCCCAGCATCCCGCCCATGCCCAGCTTTTTCATCTGCTCAAGGTCAAGTATGGTTATTTCCAGTCCCCGCTCCCGGGCCAGTCTGGCAGCCGTTTCTGCCATATCGGTGGGCGTCATGTAATTGGCGGGTTCATTGACCATGTCGCGGGCGAGGTTGGTCGCCTCGGAAATAATCCGTCCCCTGTCGGTGCCCTTTCCAAGCTGCGCTTTTAACCGGCTGGCGCCCACAATGGAGAGCCGTTTGATTTCACCGGGCTGGTCTTCTTTCTTGGTCATGTGCTTGCGGAATGTATAGGTCCCGAGCAGAGCGCCTTCGGCAATGGCCTGGGCGGCATCACCGGGGCCGATTTTGTTTATATTTGCTCCCTGCGGAACGGTGGCGATGGTGCTTATTTCCCTGGCGCGCAGCCAGCGGCAGGTCTCGGCCACCGCCCCCCGCACCTTATTGACGGAGAGGTCCGACTTTTTGCCCAACCCGACCACCACCACGCGGGCAGCCGGCAGCTTGCCGAAGCTGTGCAGCATCGTTACCTCGTTCAGTTTTCCTTTTATTTCACCCTGCTTGATAAGCTGTGCGACGGCGCCGCCGAGTGCTCTGTCTACCGCGGCCGTTTCCCCATCCGGGCTTTTCATCCCTTCGAAGTGGTTCACGATGATAGCATCAGCGTCAATACCGGCAATATCACCGGCGATGACTTTAATCTCCATACTTTATATCTCCTTTCATCGGTTTATCTCTCTGACAACCTTGTCCAGGACCGGCGCTATGTCCCGCGAAGTATCAACGGCAAAGTGGTGGCGGCGAATTTTCTGTACCGAGGTTTTCATTTTCTGGAACACCGCCCAGTCAGCTTCCGACTGGTCTTCTTCCGAACCGGTGCCGTCCGCACGGTTCCTGAGTCTTTCCTGCACCACCTCGGGCGGTGCTTCCACGCGCACCATGACCAGCCTGGCATCGAGCTGGTAAGCAATATGGTAAAAGTGCTCGCGATTTCGTTCCGAGAGATTGGTGGCATCAAGGACAAGGGGTATGCCTTTTTTCAACAGGTGCTCGATGAGATGATGAATGGCCTGGAACAGACGGGCGCTTTCCGTCATGCTGTAGGCAGGCGATGGAAAAAGTGCCTTACGCATCACATCGCTTTCCAGGATGATAACGGGGGTTCTCTCCGCCAGCCGGCGGCAGAAATATGATTTGCCGGTTCCGGGCAGGCCGCTGACAACAACGAAAGCTGGCTTGACCACTGGCTCGGGAAGTTGCTCCAGGCTTTCCAAGAGCTGTTCTGTGTCGCTAACAACCTGTGTCTCGGTCACACCCTGATTATAGAATGTTTTTCACGATTGCGCCAGATGGTCGGCAGGACTCAGCGGCTATTTTTAGCGGTCTCTGGCAGTTATAAGGAGCTTTCATTGTAGAAGGCAACGCCGAGGAGACCGGGTCCTGTGTGGACGCCCATTACCGGCGTGAATTCGGTGATAAAGAGTTCGGCGCAGTTGAATTGAGAGGCAATGCGATTTCTTAAAACGATGGCGTTATCAATAGCGTCGGCGTGCATCACCGTTGCGTGGAGGGCCTCTCCTGGCACCACGTTCTGCTCCATCAGCTTCAGAATGCGCTTTATGGCGCTCTTTATAGTGCGTGGCAGCGCAACCGTATGGGCGCTGGCGCGGTTGAGCGTAAAAACGGGCTTGATTTGCAGAATCGAATTGACCAGTGCCGCCGCCTGCGGCACGCGCCCGCTTTTTGCCAGATAATGGAGCGTGTCCAGCGTGGCGAACAGGTTTACCCGTCCCATGACCTGCTCCGCCGTTTCTTTCACTTCTTTCAGGTTTTTGCCTGTTGTTGCCGCCTCAGCGGCAGCCAGCGCTACCAGCCCCTGCCCGGCGGCAGCGGTGGTACAATCGAGCACTTCTATGTTCACGTCAGGCGATATTTTTGCCATCTCTTCTTGGGCTACTGTTGCCGAGTTGTACATGGCGCTGAAATTGGATGGCTCGGTGATGCAGAGAATGCTTTTCGCTCTCCGGCCGGCTTTCTGGAAAGCCTCAAAGTACAGTTCGGGTGAAGAACTGGAAGTGGTCGGTGGCCTGGATGACTCACGGAGCCGCGCGTAAAACTCGGCAGCGCTGATGTCAATGCCGTCGCGGTAGGTTTTGTCCTCGAAAATAAGCTGGACCGGCACGACCTCAATGTCGTAATGCGCTACCTTCTCCTGAGGGATGCAGGCAGTGGTGTCGGTTACCACGGCTACGTTATTCATTTGCTTTTCCTGGATTGCCAGAAGTGATACTCACGGTCGAAAATGAGACTTCTCTTATCACCGACTCTGGCCACGATCTCTCTGGTATCCGACAGTGACCTGGCACAAAGAAAGAGAAACATTACTATCGAGTAGATGATAAGCATCCCGGAACCATTTATCTGCCAGATGATAAACGGCAAGACGGCCAGCCCGGCGGCAACTGCCAGCCGGACATTGCTGGTGATAACGATGATGGCCAGAATAAAGGCCAGGCTGATGGCGAACTCCAGCGGGACCAGCGCGAACAGAACCCCGATGGTAGTCGCCGCCCCTTTCCCTCCCCTGAACTTCAGAAACACGGGCCAGTTATGTCCCAGCACGGCGGCAAAGCCGGCACCAAAGACCAGTATCAGTGACAGGTCCAGCCGGAGGGCAATGATTACCGCCAGCGACCCTTTGGCGATATCGGCGGCGAGCACCAGGAGTCCCGGCACCGGCCCTATTTCCCGGGCCGTGTTCACGGCGCCCATATTGCCGCCGCCGACCTGCCTGATGTCAATTCCTTTAAGCAGTTTGCCGGCGATGTAAGCGAAGGGTATGGAGCCAAGCAGGTAGGCAACAACTATTGCTATCGTGGCGTTTACTACCATTTGCTCACTTTCCGGGCCGCAATTCTACATAAAAATCGATGAGATTGGTTTCAGTTCACGGATAGCGCGGAGAGAAAAAAACATGGCGTTTGAATATTCGCCGGCTCTTCCTGAGCCACCGCTCCAGGAGAGGCGGAACCAGGAAAAGCCCCCACATTACCAGGATAAGTCCGGCGAAGGTCTGTGCATCGAGCTTACCGCCGACATAATAGACCACGATGGTCAGCGTCAGCAGCCCGGAAATGATTAATAAGGCGATGCGCAGCCACCGCTGACGCAAGCGAATGAAAGCGGCTATGGTCAGAGCCAGGATAAGGAAACTCACTGCAATCCAGGGGGCGAAGTAGTTGACGCGCTCCATAGTCTGAGCGGTTATTTTCGCATCCGGTACCAGAGTCAGGAACCAGCCAATGATAATCGGCACGGGGAGCAGCATTAAAGAACTGAGCAGCCAGTCTCTCTTTGTTGTCTGGACCACGATACAGAACAGCCACCACAGGGCAAACAGGAAGTAAAACGGGATGGTCAGGAGAGACCACTCCTTGGGTAAATAGAGCAGGATGAGCCCGAAAACAGCCACCGGAATCAGAGAGAAACCCAGCCACGGAAAAACCCAGGCCGGTTTGCCGTGCCACCATCCGTAGATGGACGTGCCGATTACCATGACCAGAATGATAGACAGCCAGCCGATGTGGTGCCACCAGTTGAGGGCAAACAGTGCCGCGAAAAGCAGGTGTGGCATGGCGGCTAAAAAGGCCTGTCCCCAGCTGCCCTGACTGTGAGCTTCATATATCTGACGGGCGATTACCCTGGCGGAGCCCAGCAGCCCGAGACAGGTGCTTTCCGCTTCTTCTTCGGAAAGGCCGCATTCTTTTAGCTCCTGGAGCTTATCTTCAATATGCGTCTCCAGTTCGCTGATGACCTCTTTTTCTTCGGCAAGGTCAATCCTCAGGTTGTTCCGGATGATTTCCAGGTAGTGATTTAACGCTGTGGTCATGGCTCTACCCGTTTAAATTTCTGCCGGCTGCAATATCAAATTCACCGCGTTGATGAAATCCTGCCACTGGGCCCTCTCGGTGGAAAGCTTGGCGTGTCCTTTGGCCGTAAGGTGGTAGTATCGCCTTGGCCGACCGTTGAACAGCATCTGCCATTTACCGAGAATCAACCCTGCCTTTTCCAGGCGATGAAGCGCCGGATACAACGTGCCTTCCTTGAATTGAAAGTAGCCCTGACTTCTTGCCTCCAGCTCCTTGATAATCTGGTAGCCATACATTGGCTGCTTTGCCAGCAAGCAGAGAAGCAGGGAGTCGGAATTGCCTTTAATGAGTTCTCGCTTCTGTACCATAATTACCTCGTAAGAAATAATATTTTGTTATCCTATGTATAATACTAATCGCATAAATGTCAACTTGCAATAGATTATAGATATCCTTCTTAATTATAGCTGGATAGAAAATCGGCGCAAATTAGAAGGCTGGCAGGTGAACTGCTTTACTTCGCCTGTTGCTGGCTTTCCGTGAGTTCTACAAGCTGGCGCAGGACTTCTGACATTTTGCCCAGCTCTTCTCCCCAGCCGGTCCAGTCGCCTTCCTTGAGGTAGTCCTGTGCTTTGTCGTAGTGCTTCTGCGCGAGCTTGGCCAGCTCCGCCAGCTTATCCGGCTTTTCCGTTGTTTCCGGGGCACTTGACGGCAGTTCTTCGGTGGGCAGGCCGGCGTAGATGGCATTCAGGCTCTCAGCAAGGGTTTTTTCCATAGCAACCATGTCGCCGCTGACCACCACTACCCTTCTCAGTTCCGGCAGCTGACCTCTCTCCGCTTGCAGGTAAATCGGTTCAACATACAGGATTGATTTCTCTATAGGTATAACCAACAGGTTGCCTCGGATAACCTGCGAGCCCTTCTGACTCCACAAAGTGAACTGTTCGGAAATGGCCGCGTCCTGGTCAATCCTGGCTTCAATCTGCCTTGGACCATAGACCAGTTTGTCTTTGGGGAAGTTGTAAGCAATGAGTGTACCGTATTTGTCACCATCGCTGCGGGCGGCCAGCCATGTTATCATGTTATCTTTCTGCGTGGGGGTGAAGGGGAGCATGAGCGCAAATTCCTCCTGCTCTTCACCCGGCAGCCTCATAATCACATAGTATGGCTCCATGCTGCGTTCGGAATCGGCATATGTTTCCACGGGAACAGTCCAGAGGTCCTCCTTGTTGTAAAAGACGCGCGGGTCGGTCATGTGGTAGGTCTGGTAGACAGAGGCCTGAACCCGGAAGAGGTCCAGAGGATAGCGCAGGTGTTCCCGGAGTGATTCCGGCATTTCGTCAATCGGTCGGAACAGAGCCGGGAACATAGAGGCGTACGTATTTACTATCGCATCTTCAGGGTTAATGAGGTAAAACGTAACTGAACCATCGTAGGCATTGATGACCACCTTGACGCTGTTACGGACATAATTTATACCGCTGGCATTGGGCTGGGAATAGGGGTAGAGGTCAGAAATCGTGTAGGCATCCTGTATCCAGTAAAGATGACCGTCAGCGATGACAATATATGGGTCACTATCTAGCTTAAGGAAAGGAGCGATGGTATTCACTCTCTCCTGGATATTGCGGCGGTACAGGAGCTGACTCTTTTCGGAGAGCTCATCGCTGATAAGTATGTTAATATCACCAAGCTGCCAGGCGAAGGCCAGCTTGTGTAGAAATGAGCTAAGCCTGATACCGCCGTCTGCTTCATAACGGGTGTAGACATTGGTATCCCCTTTGGGATAATCGAATTCGGCAATCCCGGTGTTGACGATAACATAGTCAGTTGTTTTTTCGCCAAAGTAAATTTCCGGTCTCTCTATTTTTATGATGCCAATCGGCGGTACATCCTTAATCAACAGATTGGGGAGCCCCTGCTCCGTAACCTCGTTGGTGGGGCTCATGGTGACGCCGTAACCGTGCGTGAATTGCAGCCGACGGTTCACCCAGGTCTGCGCTTGGGAGGCAAGTTTTTCTGGAGAAAGCTCTCGCGCTCCGAGGAGCACCTGGCGGTAACTGCCATCGATCAGATATCGGTCAACATCGATATCGGTAAAATCATAGTACAGCCTGATGGACTGTATCTGGTTATACGTGTCCTTGATGGGGCGGTAATCCCATAATCTGATGTTGTTTATGGTGGCGCTATTATTGGAGATGTCATCTTCACTTGGGGCAAGTTCAATGGGAAAATCCCTTTCCTCAATTTGGTCGAGGCCAAAAGCCAGGCGAGTGAACTGGATGTTATTCTTGATGTAATATTTTTCCCGTGCTAGCTCGCTTGGTTCCACTTGGAATCTCTGCATAATGGTCGGATAAATGCTGCCAAAAATAATGGCGATGCCAATCCATAGAAAAATCGGCCCATAGAGCCAGCGCCGGCCACGGCGGAAGACGCCGATTATAATGAGCAGACCGCAGATAATGGTGATGGCAACGAGGAGTCGCCAGGCCAGTAGCTGGGCGTGAGCATCGGTATAACCGGGGCCGAAAATGACACCGCGTTCCGAATAAAGAAGGTCGAAAATATTCAATCGATAGCTCCAGGCGATGAGGAAGAAGATGACGGCACCGAGTGCTGAGAGGTGTCCTTTAATCCGCCGGTTGAAGCTGGCACGATTGCGGCCTATATTCAAAATATATAGGCCTCCTGTGAAGAGCAGAATGAGCACGGCTGCCCAGAGCAACCACCCCTGTATAAAATGGTAGAGGGGCAGGCTGAAAAGGTAAAAGCCCACATCTCTTCCCAGCAGTGGCTCGATGACGTTAAAGTCGGTGGCGTGGGCAAAGCGCATCACCATTTCCCATTGACCGGAAGTAACGAGGCCGAAAATGAGGCTGATAAAACTCGCCGTGGTGAGGATACCAAAGTCAATGGCACGGCGTACCACCAGCAACCCCTGTCCGGTGAGTATATTACCTCCAGTAGGCGGCGATAGCCGCCGTACCAGAAAGAGGTTGGCCAGAAGCAGGCCCAGGAAGATAAAAGCACCCACAAAAAAGAGCCAGATTTTGGTGGTCAGTATGGTCGAATAGACACTGCTGAATCCAAGGCTATCAAACCAGAGCCATTCGGTGTAGATGCTTTTGCTGATGCTGGCAAAAATAAACAGAACAATGAACGCTCCAATGGCGATCAGCCATCTTCTGGTATGGCCAGGCCCCATCATGCTTTTCAGGGGCTGGCTCGAACCGGAACTGGCCTTCCCCCATATTTTATCCAACTCATCGAAGTAGCTCATGCTTTTAATTTCCAGAAACTGGCCAGCTGGCTGAATTCAATCATGCCGCTTTCGGCAATGTTTTCAATTTCAATACCGGCCTCGACCGCGGCTGCCACCGGATTCAAACCGCCAAGCAACACCATACCGACACGGTTCATACCGAGGGCAACCTGGCAGACGGGTTCGCTGGTGTTTCCCATCACGTGTACACCGTGTATCCCCGATTCCTTGAGGGAATCAATGACTTCCTGAGCAATTGACCTTGCCGGGGCCGGTATCTCGCGGAAGTTGGCCAGGATTTTACCACGTCCGGTGCTGACGGCTTCGTTAACCGTGGTCATTTTGGCCCGGATATACTGCTCGGATGGGTCCAGTGAGGTGCCGGCGTAGTTGATAATGGCCACAAAACGCCTTGCTTTGGAGTCTCTTAATTCAAGCACACCGCCAAACCTTGATTCGGTGGGAATGCCCGCTTTTAGCAGGACACCGTTGATAATCACGCTGCAAACAGTGGCCAGCCCGATCTTTCCCTTGGGAACGACCACCGAACCCAGTTTCTCCCCTTCCGACGCGGTGGCAACAAGGTCGCTGACACCGAGTCCGGCACGAAAGGCTCCGCTCATGGCATCCACTGCTTTCTTAAATTCGGCCTGGTCAATGATTGAGGTGTTTATAGGAACCTGTCCGGCACGAGTTTTCGGGTCAAAAGTGGTGCGGAAAGCGAGCAGCTCAAGCTTTTCATGGATGAGGCCGACCTGTTCCGGGGCAAGCGCCATTTTGAGTTCTTCAACGCCGTGTTCGGTCAGCATCCGGCCATCGTGGCCCATTGGCTGCGTGTAGCTGCGCTCATCGGTTATCCTGAGGTGATACCTGACCGCCCTTTCGCTCAGGAAAATGCCGTGTCGCTCCAGTTCCCGGGCAATATGGATAGAGCCGAGCGGCTCCGTTGACTCGCTCAAGACCTTGAGGATGGCGATTACTTTTCTTTCCGTTTCAAAAGTCGATACCTGTGCCATGTCGGCTCCCTTTTGTCAGGATAGACTGTTGCTATTATAGCATTTCCAGCTGGTCAGCAACTAAAAGCAGGCGGCCGGGTTATTTGTTGCCATGCCAATGCGTAATCGGTATTTTCTTATCCCTTTGTCTTGGTAGGCAACCGGGGAGGCGAAATCACAGGATTGGCAGGTACCTGTTCAGCTCATAATCCGTTATCTGGGTTCGATACTGGTCCCATTCGATTTTTTTGTTCTCGATGAACGCTTCGAAGACATGGTCGCCAAGCGTTTCCCTCACCAGTTCACTTTTTTCGGTAAGCAGGATAGCTTCCAGCAGGCTGGCCGGTAAAACGCCAATGCCCCTCCGCAGCCTCTCCTCTTCGCCCATCGTGTAGACGTTCTCTTCGATTGGCTCCGGAATCTCGTATCCTTTTTCGATGCCTTTCAACCCGGCGGCAAGCATTACGCTGAAAGCGAGGTATGGGTTGCAGGCCGGGTCAGGGGAGCGGAACTCAACCCGGGTGGCCTTCTCCCGACCGGGTCGGTACCCGGGGACCCGGACAAGGTCGGACCGGTTGCGCCGTGCCCAGGAGAGATAGACCGGCGCCTCATAGCCGGGGAAAAGACGTTTGTAGGAGTTGACCCACTGGTTGGTGACGGCGGTAATCTCGGGGGCATGCTTCAGCAGACCGGCGATGAAGCACTTGCCCGCCCTGGAGAGGTGGTAAGGGTCTTTGGGGTCAAAGAAGGCATTCCGGTCACCGGTGAAAAGTGACTGGTGCGTATGCATA
>JAUWLN010000064.1 GCA_030613665.1 Dehalococcoidia bacterium | reverse complement strand
CTTTCAAGAAAGGCGCCATCAAGGAATTTTAGCGCCACAGCCGCCTTGGTTTTATTGACGAAGAAGGTTTTTACGCTGAAGTAGAGCGCCTGAGGAAACTGGGTTTCAAGCGCATCACGCTGAAGACCGGCGCCTACAGCCTGCGAGAGCTGGCCATGGCCATAAAATGGGGTGCTAACGCGAAGATTGACCTGCTTACCATTGACGGTTCATCAGGCGGTACGGGCATGAGCCCCTGGCGTATGATGGAGGAATGGGGAATCCCAAGTCTGTACCTTCATGCCGCCGCTTATGATTTCTGTCAGAAACTGGCTGACAAGGGGCAGCGCGTGCCCGACCTTGCTTTCGCCGGCGGCTTCAGCAGCGAGGATGGTATCTTCAAGGCGCTTGCTCTCGGTTCACCGTTTGTGAAAGCAATATGCATCGGGCGGGCAATGATGATACCGGGCATGGTCGGTAAGAACATCGCCCACTGGCTTAAAGAAGGCAAATTACCCAACACTGTAAGCCAGTTTGGCTCCACGCCGGAGGAAATCTTCGTCAATTACGAAGATGTGATGGACATCGTTGGTGCCAAAGAAATGAAGAATATACCACTGGGGGCGGTGGGCATGTACAGTTACTGTGAGAAATTACGGGTTGGCCTGCAGCAGTTAATGGCCGGGGCAAGATGCTTCAGCCTGCCGGCAATCACCCGCAACGAACTCATGTCTCTTACCGAGGAATGCGCCAGAGTGACCGGAATCCCGTATCTGATGGAAGCTTACCGCGAAGAGGCAATGAAAATCCTCGGCTAGGATAAAGTTTTAGATAGAAACGGGCTTCATAGCAGGTGGAGCCCGTTTTGTTTTTCCATTTGCTCCCTGACAACGCGAAAGCCACTTCTGAATTGCCACTCGCCGGGATAATGGGAAAGGAAAGGCTGGGGTGTTATTCCAGGGTACTAGCCAAGTGTTTTGTGATAACAGTCCAGGACTCGCTTTGCCACGCTTTCCCAGCTGTATTGCCGGGCGGTGACGATTCCCTTCTGGCCCATTTGCTGTCGCCTGGCTTTATCATCGGCCAGGGACAGTAGCGCTTCAGCCAGCTTGGAAGCATTCTTCGGCGGCACAAGCAGCCCTTCAGCATCGTGGGTCAGCACGCTGGCGTACCCTGATATATCCGAAGCAACTACTGATGTGCCCACCGCCATCGCTTCAATCAGGACGATGCCAAAGCTCTCCCAGCCAGTGGCCGGGCAGCAGATGATATCTGCGGTCTTATAATATCTGGGCAGGTCATCATAAGTGGC
The DNA here is from genome assembly GCA_030613665.1 of Dehalococcoidia bacterium. Classification (GTDB taxonomy): domain Bacteria; phylum Chloroflexota; class Dehalococcoidia; order Dehalococcoidales; family RBG-16-60-22; genus E44-bin89. The sequence continues at coordinate 8,263 of JAUWLN010000064.1, read as the reverse complement.
GAAGCCACTAAAAATGACGTCTTCTATGCCGGCTCTAGCCACCCGTTTTTCGTACTTTTTTCTGAGCCGTATACCCGGTCCAACGACGATGAGTCGCGATTCGGGGATGACACGTTTGACCTGCCGGTAGGCCTCAAGCAGGTAATCGAGGCCCTTACGTTTCTCCAGGCGCCCGACAAACATTATATTCAGCTTCCCGTCGAGATACTCCTCAAACGGCTCGACATCGGGTCGGAAATGGTCCGTGTCGACCCCGTTGGGTATGATGTCGTATTCGTCGGGGAAGTATTTGTTTACGAATTCCATAGCTGGTGTGGAGACGGCGATTTTATAGTCCAGTTTACGGAACCACTTCTCTAAAATCAGTTTGCCCAGAGGCGTACCAAAGTTATACCAGGGTCTGCCACCTGAAGCATGAAAGGTGCCCACAGTCGGAGTATCGGAAAGGCGCAGCACGGTGGTGCAGAGCATTGGCATCAGGGGTTCGTGGAGGTGGGCGATTTCGAATTTCTCACGTTCCAGTACAGTCTTTACCCGCGACGACAGCCACGGTGACAGGGTAATCCGGGCAACGGAGCCGCTGACCGGAATCGGCCTGGGCTTGCCGACCGGTATTAAACGTTCGCCCAGGGAAGAGATTGCCTTCGAGGCGGGGGCAATGATTTTCACCTCATGCCCCATCCCGGCCAGTTGCCCTTCCAGGTTGGCGATATGGTTACAAACACCCCCGGGGTAGGCGAAATCGTAGGGAGAAACCAAAGCTATTTTCATATCGCTATTTTACCATTAACTCCTTCAGCAGGGCACGTACATCATCCGGTGAATCGAGGCTGAATTTGGCCGCTGAAACGCCGGGTCTGACTTTGATGGACCAGGCATTTGCCGGCAGGGCCTGAAACAGGTCTTCGTCAGTAACATCATCACCGATGGCGAGAACGAAGCCCCAGTTCTGCCTGGAAAGCCACTGTTGCGCGGTCGAGCCTTTATTCAGGCTGGCATTTTTCACCTCAACCACCTTGCTTCCCTCCAGCACTTTCAGATTGGAATTGGCCGTCAAATTGAGAAGGTCGTTCACTATCTCCCTGATATGCCGCTCGGTTATTCTCGGGTCGGCATTACGGTAATGCCATGCCATGGAATAGTCCTTTTCCTCAATAAGCGACCCTGCAATCCGGTCCACCGCCAGCTTCAGGATAAAGTGGACCTCATCTTTCCATTTATCCGAAAGGCCAGCCATCATCTCCCAGTCGCCGCCTTTGGCTTTCATCCATACGCCGTGCTCCGCCACCATAGCCATCTTCAGGCTGCCAAACCACTGCTCCAGCGTGTTTTTATCACGTCCACTGATGAGCACAACCTCAGTCCTGGCATCGTTATCCAACTCGGCCAGCAGCTTCAGCAGCTCTGCATCCGGTTTCGCCTCTTCCGGCGTTTTAGCGAAAGGCACCAGCGTACCATCGTAGTCCAGCAGCAACAGCCGCTTCTGTGCCTTCTGGAACTGACCGGATAGTTCATTCTTCACCGTATCAGGCATCGGCTCCGGCACATTACCAAACTCAACCTTTTCCGTCTCATACAGCTTATGAATGAAATCCCTGGCCCACCGGCTAATATCATAGAGCTTGATGCGTTCCTGCATTGCCCGGTTGCGCTCAATCTGTTCTTTTTCCGGCATCGCCAGGGCATCGGCAAAAGCCTGCGCGATTTCCTCGATGTTATTCGGGTTGACGATGATGGCGTCTCCCAGTTCACGGGCAGCACCGGTCGTCTCACTGAGGATTAGGACACCTTTACCGTCTATCTTGGTGGCCAGGTATTCCTTCGCCACGAGGTTCATCCCGTCACGCAGCGGGGTGATGGGACATACATCCGCCATCTTGTAGAGGCCAAGTAGAGCGTGATAGGGGATAGGGCTATACAGATACTCGACAGGCACCCAGCCGATAGTGCCAAACCTGCCGTTTATGGTGCCCACCATCTCTTCTATCTGCTGCTTCAAATCGGCATATCGCTGTACCTTGATACGAGAGGGACCTATGACAAGGATGAACTCCACTTTCTCCCGATATTCAGGGTGTTTTTCCAGAAAGAGACCGTACGCTTCAAGTCGATTAGGAATACCTTTGCTGTAGTCCAGGCGGTCCACCGAAACAATCACTTTTCGGTCGCCCAGTTTCTCCTTGAATTTTTTTACCTCCGCATCCACTTCCGGACTCTTCGCAATACTGGAGTAGTGCTCATAGCCGATGCCGATGGGGAAAACGTCCGCCTTGGACACGTGGTCGGGGGTCGTTACCCAGCCCATGGAACCGCCATAGCCCAGCAGGTTTCGATTGCTGTCCAGGAAATTCCATACATAATCATGGGTGTGAAAGCCGACCAGGTTGGCACCGAGCAGCCCTTCCAGTATTTCCTGACGCCAGGGCAGCAGGCGGTAGATCTCGTAGGACGGGAAAGGTATATGGAGGAAAAAGCCGATGGTTGCCTTTGGCAGGCGGTCCCGTATCAGCTTGGGCAGGAGCATAAAATGGTAGTCCTGTACCCAGAAAATGTCATCCTTTTTGGCCACTTTAACGATGGCGTCGGCAAAAATCTCATTGACCCGCTGATACGCCTGCCACAAATTGGGGTCATATTCCACGAAGTGCGGGAAATAGTGAAAGAGAGGCCATATCGTCTGGTTGCAGAACCCGAAGTAAAAATCGTCCACATCTTTTTCCGAGAGAAACACCGGATAGCACCGCTCTTCCGCCAGCTTGACCTCAATCTCCTTCTCTTCACCTTTTTCAAGCTTCTCCTGTTCTATGCCCGGCCACCCAATCCAGAGGCTGGGTCGTGATTTGTAGAATGCCCCCAGTGCCGTCGCCAGACCACCGAGACTGGGTTGAAAATGAAGTTCACCGTCTTTTCGCTCAACATTCAGGGGCAAACGATTGGAAATAATAAGCAGTCTCGACACGGAACTCCTCCATCAGCGGCTTTAGTCAATTATTAATAGCATAATCCGACCAATATTACAACGATAAGTTTACTGAAATCTTTAAATTTTAATGCCTTCCTGGCCAAGATTGACATAATTCACGTTATGACTGAAAATTAAAAGAATAAAGATAGCGGCGGTCGTTTATATCGCCGAAGTAAAAAAGGAGCAGAGGAAAACCAATGTCCGAAGATCCACTGGTGCTCAGCGTTGACCTGGGCGGCAGCAAAATACTGACTGCGGTGGTCAATAGCAAAGGCGATATGCTGTCACGCGATCAAAGCATCACGCCCGCAGTTAAAGGCCCTGAAGCAGTTATCCAGGCCATTCTGGAATCCACCCAGAGAGCTCTCAACCAGGCTGGCATGACCACCGCTGAGCTCGAGGCTATTTGTCTCGGTGCTCCCGGCCTTTCCAACCCTAAAACAGGTGTCGTTTTTACTTCGCCGCATTTACCCGGATGGAAGGATGTCCCATTGAGAGATATCATCAGGGAAAAAACGGGCGTGGAAACCATGCTAATCAATGATGCCAATGCGGCGGCGCTCGGCGAATTATGCTACGGGGCGGCAAAAGGGGCCCGCAATTTCATATATATCACCCTCAGCACCGGCATCGGCGGGGGTATTGTGATTGATGGCGAGATATATGCCGGTTCCCTGGGCACTGCCGGGGAAATCGGACATATGACCATTGACACCAACGGCCCGAAGTGCAACTGCGGCAATACCGGCTGCTGGGAAACGCTGGCTTCCGGCACGGCGCTGGCAAGAGAAGCCCGCCAGCGAATCGCCGACGGGGCTAAAACATCAATTCTGGAATATTCCAATGGCGACATTAATAAAGTGAGTGCCGAAACCGTGCATAACGCTGCCCGGCAGGGAGATGCCCTGGCGGAAAAACTCATCGCTCAGACCGGTTATTATGTCGGCGTTGGTCTGGCCAACCTCATAAATATTTTTAATCCCGAGCTTATCGTCATCGGTGGCGGTTTATCCAGTATCGGCGACAGGCTGCTGAAGCCGGCATACAAAGTGGCTGGGGAGAGGGCATACAAGGCAGCTTTCAAATCAGTGCGCTTTGCCCGCGCTGAGCTGGGTAAAAATTCGGGCGTTATCGGTGCCGCCGCCTATGCCTTTCGTGAAATGAAGAAATCAAAGGAAGTATAAATGAAACAAAGGTTATTACCCAAAAGACGTACTAAAATAATCTGCACCATCGGGCCGGCAACCTGTTCCGCGGTGGCGATTGAGCGCCTTATTCTTGCCGGTATGAACATTGCACGACTGAACCTTTCGCACGGTACATATCGTGAGCACAGTCGGTATATCCGGACAATTAGGAGGGTGAGCCATCGACTTGACATAAATGTCGCCATTCTTATGGATTTGCCGGGGCCTAAATACCGGACCGGCAAAATGAGAGGTGGCCAGGCCTTGCTTAAAAACCGGTCGAAGGTGGCGTTGACTACCAGGCAGGTGATAGGGAATGCCAGGCTCATACCGGTCAATCTGCCCAACCTCCCACGGGATGTGAAAGCGGGAGACCTGGTGCTCCTTGATGACGGCGCCATGCAGCTCAGAGTGCTGAAAACAGATGGCACCGAAGTCCATTGCCGAGTCATTGCTGGCGGAGCGCTTACCGAAGGTAGAGGGGTAGTGGTTCCGGGCATGCGTATTTCGGGACCGTTCCTTACCAACTTACTGAAGGAAAACCTCCTCTTTGCTATCGACAAGCAGCCAGAATTTATCGCCCTTTCCTTTGTCAGCAGCGCCGACGACGTGAAAGCGGTCAGGGATTTATTGCGAAAGAGCAATGCCAGCATACCGCTTATCACCAAGATAGAACGAGGCGACGCCGTCAGTAAGTTCGACAGCATACTGGCCATCGGCGACGGCGTCATGGTGGCACGCGGCGACCTGGGTGTGGATATACCGCTGGAGCGGGTGCCGATAGTGCAAAAGGAAATTGTTCATAAATGTAACCACGCCGGCAAGCCGGTTATCATCGCCACGCAGATGCTGGAGTCAATGATAAATGCTGCCCGCCCCACGCGAGCCGAAGTGACCGATATCGCCAACGCTATATTCGACGGCGCTGACGCCACCATGCTCTCCGCAGAGACTTCCATCGGCCGATATCCGGTGCAAGCCGTAACCATGATGGCAAAGATAGCTCGGGAGGCGGAAACCAAACTGCCCTACGACCAGATACTGGCGGAAAGAGGTCGATATCTGGAACACAAGACCGATGAACTGATAAGCTACAGCGCCTGTCACACCGCCGACAGTCTGGAAGCAAAAGCCATCGTGGCTTTTACCCGGTCGGGCAGCACCGCGGGAAGGGTCTCCAAATATCGCCCCCGCGTACCTATCCTGGCTATTACCCCTGACGGCAATGTGTGCCGCCGACTGCTGCTGCGCTGGGGCGTTCACCCCGTACAGATACCGGAGCAGAAGTCCATAGATGCGCTTTTTGCCACCGGCGTACGGCTGGCCAGAGAAATGAAGATAGCCCGACCCGGCGATTTGATTGTTATCACGGGGGGAATACCCCTTGGCGTAGCCGGGTCTACAAACCTGCTCAAGGTGGAGAAAATAACCTGAGGTCTTATCTCTGCTTTGTGACGTTCAGGTTTTTGCTTTGCCCTGCCTGGCTACCGCATCCATAGCCTTCGCCACTTCCTCAGGATCACCGAGGTAGTAGCTCTTAGTGGGCTTTAATTCTCCGTCCAGTTCATAGACGAGGGGAATGCCGGTGGGAATATTCAGCCTGACGATATCATCGTTATTGACATCATCAAGATATTTGACCAGCGCCCGCAGGCTATTGCCGTGGGCCGATATGATTACTCTCTTCCCGGACTTTATAGTCGGCGCCAGCACTTCATGCCAGTAGGGGAGAAACCGTTCAACCGTGTCCTTCAAACACTCAGTAAGAGGAATATCTTTTCTATCCAGCCCTGTATAGATGGGGTCGTCTCCAGGGTAGCGCTCGTCCGTTTTCTCCAGGCCCGGTGGCCTGATGTCGTAACTTCTCCGCCACGTCAGGACTTGTGCTTCCCCGTATTTTGCCGCCGTTTCCGCCTTGTTAAGACCCTGCAGCGCGCCGTAATGTCTTTCGTTCAGCCTCCAGGAGCGATATACCGGTATCCACATCAGGTCCATCTCGTCAAGGACAAGCCACAGCGTGCGTATAGCCCGTTTCAGCACCGAGGTATAGGCAATATCGAAAATATAGCCCTTTTCCTTGAGGACCTGGCCGGCTTTCCTGGCTTCTTCGACCCCCTTTGGGGAAAGGTCAACGTCCGTCCAGCCGGTGAACCGGTTTTCCCTGTTCCAGGTGCTCTCGCCGTGTCGCAGGAGCACGAGTTTAATCATGCTGGATACCTCCTGAAAAACGTCTCTTTATTGTATCATACACCGGACTTCAGACTATTTTCCTCGGCCGGCTACTTCAGTACTCTGGTCTTTTTATTTTTCACCAGCTCCCAGTCTATCTCATAGCCGAGCCCCGGTTTTTCCGGAGCATGGACCAGACCCTGGCGGTCAACTTCAATATCATTCACGAGCCCGTATTTCTGAGCGGCCGCCGGCAGCAGCACCTCGAAATACTCGCAGTTTTCGACGGCCATGGTTACGTGGAGGTTCGCCACGTTGTTCAGTGAATTGCCGCCGTGATGAATCTCACATTTCATACGGAAAGCTTCGGCCAGGTGGCAGATTTTAATCAGAGCGGTTATGCCGCCCTTCACCGCCACATCACCACGCAGCATATCGGTAGCGCCCTGAGTGATGAACTGGGCGAGTCCATAAAGGCCGCCGGGCGTGTATTCCGTGGCCAGGATGGGGATATCGAGCTTCTGTCTCAGTTTGACGTAATTGTAAATATCGTCCTCAGGACACGGGTCTTCGTACCAGTAGTAACCCAGTTCCTCAATGGCACGACCCACACGCACGGCATCCTCATAACCATAAGACCAGCACGAGTCGAGCATGAGCACCATATCATCGCCGACGGCTTTGCGGACCGCCCGGCTGATTTCAATATCCTCATCAGGCTTAGCGTGAGGGTGGATTTTATAGGCCTTCCACCCCTGGGATTTGTAATACTGGGCCTCTTCGGCGTAATCCTGTGACGCAGGCATAAAAGCGGAGCTGGGATATGCCGGTGCGCTCTCGCGGCAGGTGCCAAGCAGTCTGTGTATCGGCAGGTTGGCCACCTTGCCCGCTATATCCCAGAGGGCAACGTCCAGCGCACCAATAGCCGCCAGAGAGGCAAACCGATTGCAGCGCCATAAACCATGCCACAGTCGGCCAATATCAAGCGGGTTCTGGCCGATGAGAACCGGCTTCAGATAGCTGAGCAGCGGACCGGCATTGTCAACAGCGCTCCGCATCGCCGTACCCAGGAAAGAGTAGCCCTCTACACCTTCGTCAGTACTGACGGTTACCACGGCAAGCTCTTTGTCCCCACCGAAACCAACCGCCTGCCCAGGGTAACTGCCCTTCGGCACTTCCCAGGCAACCATGGTCAGGGATACATCGGTAATTCTCATCGTTTCCTCCTTATAGACGCTTACTCACCGATTATAGTATAATCTGACCGACAAGCGGGAGTAACTCAGCTGGTAGAGTCCCTGCCTTCCAAGCAGGTTGTCGCGGGTTCGAATCCCGTCTCCCGCTCCAGATTTCAATCTTGCTAACCCTTCCAGCTTTTTATCTCATCACAGTTGAAACATTTTTTACTGTGGACTGATATTAATTCACCGCATCGCTGGCAGGCATACTTATGATGCTGCTTTTCTAAAAACTTTTCGAGGCCGTTTTCCCGGATTTCCACCAGATTATCAATCATGCTCATGCCAAAATCACGCCTGTATTTGGCGTCAAGTCGCTTCAGAGCTTCACAGGGAAAACAATCGCACTCGAAACAGAAATTCACCTCGCCATGTAATAGCTTCAAATTATCGGCACAGCGTTTTTTTACAAAGGCGCACAGCTTGTTTCTGGGTCGGCAGCCCCGGCAATGTGCCATAACCCCTTTAAATCGAGGCTGATTTTTGTAAGCCAGATAGCCGCTGCATATGGCGCAGTTCATACCGCAGGGAGCAATCAACTGAGTGTCAATCTTCGGCATGTTTACCTCCGCCGGCGAAGGACAGGGCAATGGTTCGCCCTGTACCGCGACTACCTCCGGTTATCAGGGCAACCTTGTCAGCCAGTCTCATTGCCATCCTCTTTACAGTGTGGTGGGATTACCCGTTCCACTATCCGCTCTCGA
>JAUWLN010000017.1 GCA_030613665.1 Dehalococcoidia bacterium | reverse complement strand
CTGCTATTGACACTGTCAACACCGTGCCAGATTACGCTGAGCATGGGGCAGGGAGTAGTGCTGGCCCTGCTAGTGAGCGTTTTCGGGCAGGGTGGTGACCTGGCAGAGTCTCTGCTCAAACGTAACACCGGGGTAAAAGAGGCGGGCGCTTCAATCCCGGGTCACGGTGGCTTTCTGGACCGGATGGACAGCGTTGTCTTCGCCGGGATAGTGGTGTATTTATATTACATATTTGTTATCCCGTAGCTGAGCTTGGATAGGGTCTCTTTTCTACCTCACCCCTCTTAAACATCCCCCTCTACGCAACAATTATTCTCCAGGTTTAGAAGCAACAGTGATATAATTGGGTAAAGCCGATACCAAAACTACTATGAAAACTCTTGAGTTCGGAGCCAATAAACTGGGTCTGCATCTTACCTCTCGACAGTTCGAGCAGTTTCAGGTCTACTATCGGGAACTCATCGACTGGAACCGCCGCATGAACCTGACGGCGATTACCGATTATGAGGAAGTACAGGTCAAGCACTTCCTTGATTCACTTACCGTGGTTCAGGCGCTTAAGCTGCCGTTAAGTAAAGGAGTTAAGCTTATTGACGTTGGCACGGGAGCAGGGATACCCGGGATTCCGCTTAAAATACTCCTGCCTGAAATCGAACTGGTGCTCCTTGATGCCACGAAGAAGAAAGCAGGCTTCCTGGAGCATATAACTGAAAAGCTGAAAATAAAGAACACCAGGGTCGTGGTCGGGCGGGCGGAAGAAATTGCCCACAAATCTGAATACCGGCAGCAGTTCGACCTGGTTCTATCCCGGGCGGTGGCGGGGCTATCGGCACTGGTAGAGCTGACCCTGCCGTTCTGTGCCGTCGGCGGCCGGTTCATTGCGCAGAAAAAAGGAAGTATAGAAACAGAGGTACAGTCGGCACGGCAGGCGATTTTTCTCCTGGGTGGTGAACTTACCGATGTGAAAACAGTGGAACTATCAGAATTCAGCGATAGGCGGCTGCTGGTGGTCATTGACAAGGTCATGGAGACTCCTGCGCAGTACCCCCGCCGCCCCGGGATACCGGCCAAAAGACCGCTGGTGTGAGTTGAGATGGCTTGGAATGAAGACAAAATATCTTAGTGTCACCTTGATTCTGCTTCTCATAATCTATGCGATTGGTTGCGCGGCTCCTGCCGCACCTCAAGTCACCAGGGTTATTGACGGTGACACCATAGAGGTTGGCATTGCTGGCAAAATATACAAAGTCCGCTACATTGGGATAGACACGCCAGAATTAAGTGATAAACGCCCTGAATTTAGTGCCTTGGCGCAGGAGGCTACCAGATATAACAAACAGCTTTTAAAAAGGGGAACCGTTAGGTTAGAGAAGGATATCTCAGAAACTGATAAATATGGAAGGCTTCTACGCTACGTCTACGTTGGTGATATCTGCGTTAATGCTGAACTAGTAAGACAGGGACTTGCCTGGGCCAAAGCTTACCCCCCTGACACTAAATACCAAGACACCCTTGAGAAAGCTGAGGCAGAGGCGAGGCAGGACAAGAAAGGGCTTTGGGCCCCACCTACTTCGCCACTTCCACCACCCACCGAAGTTCTAAATATCCAGATTACTCACATTTTTTATGATGGGCAGATTCCTCATGTAGAATCCGACGAATATGTGGAAATTACCAATCTCGGAGAGCAACCTCAAGATTTGGCCGGGTGGATACTACAAGACATATCAGAAGGGTATCCTTCATTCATTTTTTCTGCTTACATCTTAGGGCCGGGAGAAAGCGTTCGAGTTTTTACTAATGAATATCATCCTGAATGGGGAGGTTTCAGCTTTGAATCTAGTCGAGCTATTTGGAACAACAGTGAACCCGACATAGCTGCACTCTACAATAGCCAGGGTGAAGAGATATCCCGAAAAAGCTACTAAATATAATAAGTTGATAAACTATTAACTCAGTAGTAGAATATCAATGCGAAAAGAGTTAAATTCCCGGCGAAGCGAGGTGATGGGTATGGAAACGGGAACGTGGAAGGTTAAAAGCGGACTGGCCCAGATGCTCAAGGGCGGGGTCATTATGGATGTGGTCAACGCCGAGCATGCCAAAATCGCCGAGGAGGCTGGTGCCTGCGCGGTAATGGCGCTGGAGAGGGTGCCGTCGGATATTCGCGCCACCGGTGGCGTGGCCAGGATGGCCGACCCGACTATCATTGAAGCCATTATGAAGACGGTTTCCGTACCGGTTATGGCTAAGTGCCGGATAGGGCACTTCGTTGAGGCGCAGGCGCTGGAGGCGCTCGGTGTGGACTATATTGACGAGTCGGAAGTGCTCACCCCTGCTGACGAGGCCCACCATGTCTGGAAGCATGATTTCAAGGTCCCCTTTGTCTGCGGCTGCCGCAACCTGGGCGAAGCCCTGCGCCGCATAGGTGAGGGGGCAGCGATGATACGGACCAAGGGCGAGGCCGGCACCGGCAACGTTGTTGAGGCAGTCAGGCACATGCGCGCGGTGATGGATAGCATCCGCGAGCTGGTCAACACCCCGCAGGAAGAGCTAATGGCCAAAGCCAAGGAGATGGGGGCGCCGTTTGAACTGGTCGCTGAATTGCATAAAACTGGAAAATTGCCGGTGGTCAACTTCGCTGCCGGCGGCATAGCCACTCCGGCGGATGCGGCGCTGATGATGCAGCTTGGTGCGGACGGCGTCTTCGTTGGCTCCGGAGTTTTCAAGTCAACCGACCCCTCAGCAATGGCACAGGCGATTGTCAAAGCCACCACGCACTATAACGACCCGAAAATCGTGGCTGAGGTCTCTAAAAATCTGGGCGAAGCAATGCCCGGACTGGATATAAAACAAATTCCATCAGATGAGTTGCTGGCGTCGAGAGGATGGTAATATGAAGATTGGCGTCCTTGCCTCGCAAGGAGCCTTTATCGAACACATCGAAAAACTGCGCCAGCTGGGAGTTGAAGCTATGCCCGTCCGTATGCCCGAAGAGCTTGAGGGTCTGGACGGGCTCATTATTCCCGGTGGGGAGAGCACGTCCATCGGGCGGCTGATGCGGGATTACAAACTCACCCGGGCGATTCGGGACCGGGTAAAGCACGGAATGTCCGTGTTCGGGACCTGTGCCGGCATGATACTGATGGCCGGGAGAGGTGACGACCCTGCCTTCGAGCCGCTGGGGCTGATGGATATCGCCGTCAGGCGCAATGCCTTCGGACGGCAGGTGGAGAGCTTTGAGGTGGAATTGAACGTGCCGGCGCTGGGTGAAAAACCTTTCCCCGGCGTTTTCATCCGCGCGCCGTGGGTGGAACAGGTTAACGGGACTGTGGAAGTCCTGGCGCGGCTGGCCGACGGTACCATCGTGGCAGCAAGAGATGGTAAAATGCTGGCGCTGGCCTTTCATCCGGAACTGACGGATGACCTGAGGTTTCATCAATATTTTCTGGAGATAGTGTCCGGACAGGAATAAGCGGTTACGGGAGGGGGTAGTTGCAGAAGGTAATTACTGACGACCTTGATGCATTGCTGGATATCCTGCCACCTGACATACGGCAGATACTCTGTGAGCAGAAAGACCTCAGCGAACTGCTGGAAGTGGTGCTGGACCTGGGGCGTCCTCCGGAAGCTCGTTTTCCAAGTCGTGAACCGATACTCAATCAAAAGGAAGTTGACGAGGCGGATATCGACTACGTGGTTTCGCGCATCGGCAGCTTCGGCGACGACAACCGCGCCGGCATCGAGCGCACGCTGCACCGCATCTCCGCTATAAGAAATCGCAAGGAGCGCATCGTCGGGCTGACCTGCCGCGTGGGCCGTGCCGTTTTCGGCACGATAAAGGTGATTGAAGACCTGGTGGAGTCGGGCAAGAGCGTCATGCTGCTGGGCCGCCCCGGCGTGGGCAAGACTACCATGCTGCGGGAAGTTGCCCGGGTGCTGGCCGATGACATTAACAAGCGGGTTATCATTGTCGATACGTCCAATGAGATTGCCGGCGATGGCGATATTCCCCACCCGGCGATTGGCCACGCGCGCCGGATGCAGGTGAAGACGCCGGCCATGCAGCACGCGGTGATGATAGAGGCGGTGGAAAACCACATGCCCGAGGTTATTGTCATTGACGAGATTGGCACCGAGCTCGAAGCGCAGGCGGCGCGAACCATCGCCGAGCGCGGTGTTCAGCTGGTCGGCACCGCCCACGGCAATACCCTGGAAAACCTGATGTTGAACCCCACCCTTGCCGACCTTATCGGTGGCATACAGTCGGTCACTCTGGGGGACGAGGAAGCGCGACGGAGGGGCACCCAGAAGTCGATACTGGAGCGGATGTCCCCGCCCACCTTTGACATCGTGGTTGAGATTCAGGAGCGAGACCGCGTGGCCATTCACCCTGATGTCACCGAGGCGGTTGACGCCGTTCTGCGGAGCCAGTCCGTTGACACCGAGATAAGATGGCTGGATGAGAGCGGCGAGGTGAGGGTGGAAAAACCACCGGCGGATTCGAAAAAGGCCAGAGAGAAAAAAGCGTCCGGCCGCGACCGGCAGCGCATTTTCCTCTTCGGGGTTAATCGTACCCGGCTGGACCACCTGGCCAGGGAGTTGAATCTAAGCCTGGACATTGCGGAAAACCTGAAGGAAGCCAACCTTTTTGTCACCTCCAAGAACTACTATCGCCGGAAGCCGCAGAAGGTCAAGGACGCCGAAGCAGCCAACCTGCCCATTTACGTCTTGAAAAGCAATACCCCGCTCCAGATACGCCAGATGCTGCTGAGTATATTCCCGCTCGCCGGTTCCGGCAGGCGCGATTCGTTCCAGGTGGCGCTTGCCGAGGCGGAAGCGGCGGTGGAGCAGGTAAAGAACGGTGATGAAGGCGAGGTGGAACTAAGCCCGCAGAGCGCCTACATCCGCCGCTTGCAGCACCTCATTGCCGAGAGAAATGAAATATCCTCGAGCAGCGCAGGCAGAGACCCGAACCGACGGGTGAGGATTTATAAGGGATAAGGAGGTGAAATAGAATGATGCCACTTAAACCAGAAACTCTAAAAAAATATGTACAACTGGCAAGGTCTATACTTATTGAAGTAGCGAAAGGGCGAAGAAGAGATAAGGTTATTACCTATAAGGAATTGATGGATGAAATGGGAGGACCTGGCAGAGGTTACATTGCTTAGGTGCTTGAAGAAGTTTCCTGCAGTGAATATCAAAGAGGTTGCCCTCTGCTCACGGCACTCGTTGTGCATTCCTTTGATAGACTACCAGGATATGGTTTTTGGTATATAAGGGACCTACCTGAATCTATTAAAAATGCATCTGATTACCAAAAGATAAAATTTTGGGAAGAAGAGTGCCGAAGGGTTTGGCAGTATTGGGCGAAGCACGGCCCTTAATATATTGTAGATTGAGAATATACTGTGGCTTTATTCATTACTTTTGAAGGCGGAGAGGGGAGCGGTAAAAGCGTTCAGGCAAAGGCGCTGTGCCGGAGGCTTTCCCGGATGAGTACCCCGGCCATATTGACCCATGAGCCCGGAGTGACACCGCTGGGCAGAAAAATCACGCGCTGGCTGAAATGGGGCAAGGACATGGGTATATCGCCGCGGGCGGAACTGATGCTGTTCAACGCATCGAGGGCGCAGCTTCTTGAAGAAATTATCAAGCCCAATCTGGAAAAAGGTAATATAGTTATCTGCGACCGCTATGCCGACTCCACCACCGCCTATCAGAGTTACGGGAGAGGGTTGGGCCTGGAAACGGTTGAGGCGGTTAACGAATCTGCCATGCAGGGGATAAAACCGGCTCTGACCATCCTGCTTGACCTGCCCGTGGAAGCCGGGCTTGCCCGCAAGAAAGGTGAAAAGCGCGACCGTTTTGAGCAGGAGACTATCGCCTTTCACCGGCGGGTAAGACAGGGATACCTGACAATGGCGGAAGCAGAGCCGGACAGGTGGCTGGTGGTGGACGCTGCGCAATCCAGAGATAAAATCGCGGCCATCATCTGGCAGAAAGTCAGCCAGTTGCTCTCGGAAAAACCTTAAAGGGTGTATAAGAGGGGCGAAGCCCCTCTTATTAATATCTTCCCCTTTCCCTTGCCAAGGGGAAGGGGATAAAGGGGATGGGGTTGCTAAATATTCATCAAAGGCCATCTTTTACCGAGGAAGAGGGGCTGATAGCGCAGGGCTTCCAGTTTATTGCCGGGGTGGATGAGGTGGGGCGGGGCTCCATAGCCGGCCCGGTGGTTGCCGCCGCGGTTATCCTGCCGGGTAATCTCCGTGTATCATGGCTTGCCGAGGTAAGGGACAGCAAGCAGCTGTGTCCGGCGAAGCGCGAGACCCTCGCCGGTCATATAAAGGGAACCGCTATATCATTCGGCGTTGGGGTGGTCAGTCACAAACTGATAGACACCATGGGCATCGTCGGGGCGAGCAAACTGGCTATGAAACTGGCCGTTGATAAGCTGACGCCGGTACCGCAGTACCTGCTCATTGATTACCTGCGGCTGCCCGCGGTGTCCCTGCCGCAGAAGGGGATAATCTACGGCGACTGCAAATGTCTTTCCATAGCCTGTGCCTCCATCGTGGCGAAGGTGGCCCGGGATGAGATGATGGTCAAGTTGGACCGGCATTATTCGGGATACCGGTGGGCGGAAAACAAAGGCTACTGCACGGAAGCGCATCTGGCAGGGTTGTCGCGGCTGGGACCATCTCCCATCCACCGGAGAACTTTTGAGCCGGTACGGTGCTATGGCTAGGCAGGCACTATGAAGCGCCGGGACACGGGCAACCTGGGGGAAAAGCTGGCGGCGGGGTTTATCAGAAAGCAGGGGTATGTTATCCTGCAGACGAATTACCGCTGTCCGGAAGGCGAGGTGGACATCGTTGCCCGCCAGAAAGACTGCCTGGTTTTTGTAGAAGTGAGGGCAAAAAGGGGCAGGGAATTCGGCAGCCCGGAAGAGTCAATCACGCCGGCGAAAATGGAAAGATTGAGGAGAGTGGCCGCTCACTACCGCCAGACACACGACGATATACCTGATTCCTGGCGAATCGATGTCGTTGCCGTCGAAATTGACCGGCAGAACCGTCCACTGCGCATTGAGATTATCGAAAATGCCGTCGGTGAAATGTAGAACGCAGCCAGCTTTACCCGCTTAATCGGCTGTGTTAGAATTAACCCACCTGAAAATGGAGAAACTGCCCGGGTCAACGCTGCGCATAATTGACGCCAACCTGAATCGCATTGGTGAGGGCCTGCGTGCCCTGGAAGAGGTCAGCCGTCCGTTGCTTAACAATGGTGCCCTGAGCCGGAGCTTAAAAAACCTGCGCCACGGGCTGGTGAGAGTTGAGCTGGCGGCGTGACAGAGGCGCACACCAGATAAGCGAACAGATAGAGGTAACAAAATGAGCGGGATAAGTGATAATCTGGAAGATATTGCCGAACAGATAAGGCGCGATTTCACCGAACTGGATGCGGCCCGGGAGAAAGTTTTGCCCGGCTGCCGCGAGGTGATTCGAAACTGCAGTCAGGCGATTCGTGCCGTGCACCGGCAGGAGTTCGAGCGGGCGGTGGAACTGCTGAAGACGGCTCGAAGATTGCTCAACGAAGCGGAACAGACGGTGGCCGACTATAATGCACTGAGTAACACAGGCTTTTTCAGAGATGCGCAGAAGGAATATGCCGAGGGGAGCATTCTTCTCTCTGTGGTGAACGGAAAGCCGATACCTTCGCCTGAGGAACTGGGAGTTGATAACGCCGCTTACCTGAACGGGCTGGGGGAGGCAGTGGGAGAATTGAGGCGTTACCTGCTGGACAGCATGAGGCGGGATGATGTATCCAGGGGCGAGGAACTGCTGCGGGTAATGGACGATGTCTACAGCGTTCTGGTAACCATTGACTTCCCTGATGCCATTACCGGCGGGCTCAGGCGCACCACCGATATGGTTCGCGGTGTGCTGGAGAAAACACGCAGCGACCTCACGCTTATCATGAGGCAGAAAGACCTGGAAAACAGGCTGGAACAAATAAGAGGAGATAGAAAGTAACTGCTTATTGACCATGGTCGTAAAATGCGCTAAACTAACATCACCGGTGAGCAAGCGAATAACAATTAAGTGAAGTTATAGAAGGCGGTTGTAGGCCTGCCTTCTTTTTTAGTGTTAAAAGTCTTATCTCAGGAGGTCTAAAGTATGGATGCAATGGTTCTGCGTATACTGATTATTCTGGCGGGCGTGCTGGCTCTTGGTTTCGTTGCCTATCTGGTGGCTACGATTGTGCGCGAGAGCCCGGGGAATGAGAAAATGCGTGAAATCTCCCATGCCATTCGGCAGGGGGCGATGGCCTTTCTGCGCCGCGAATTCTTCACCTTGGCCATCTTCACCGTGGTGGTATTCATCATCCTGGCGATATTCATTGACCCGAAGCCATATGTCGCCATCGCCTACCTCTGCGGCACTTTTACCTCGGCGCTGGCGGGATGGCTGGGGATGAACATCGCCACGCTGGCCAATGCCAGGACGGCCAATGCCGCCATCGGCAGCTGGGCCAAAGCGCTGAAAATCGCCTTCTCCAGCGGCGCCGTGATGGGTTTCTGCGTCGTTGGGCTGGGGCTGCTCGGCCTTGCCATCGTTGCCTTTATCTGGGAGGACAGCCACGTCTGGCTGGGCTTTGCCTTCGGGGCATCATCGGTGGCCCTGTTTTTAAGGGCGGGGGGCGGCATCTTCACCAAGAGTGCGGATGTCGGCGCTGACCTGGTGGGCAAGGTGGAGAAAGGTATCCCGGAGGACGACCCGCGAAACCCGGCGGTGATTGCCGATAACGTTGGCGATAATGTAGGTGATGTGGCCGGCATGGGCTCTGACCTGTATGAATCTTATGTCTCAGCCATTGCCGCTTCAATGGTGCTGGGAGTCATCGTTCTCGGTACGGTGAAAGGTATGCTCCTGCCCCTGGCATTGAGCGGGGTCGGCATCGTGGTTTCCATTATCGGCGCTCTATCGGTCAGGCCGAAAGAGGTTGAAGCCGACTTTGAAAAGCAGATTGCCCGGGCACACGCTACCATGAACCGTGGCGTGTATGTGAGCAACGTACTGATGATAATCGCCAGCGGCCTGATTATCTGGTTTTACGTCGGCGAAATGGGGCTTTTCTGGGCGCTGGTATCCGGTCTCATCGCCGGATTCCTTATCGCCCTGGCAACGGAATATTTCACATCGGCGGAGCACAAACCAACGAAAAAGATAGCTCAGGCAGCGGAGAGCGGAGCGGCAGTGACCATTATCGAGGGCATTGCCAGCGGCCTGATGAGCACGGTGATACCAATCCTGCTCGTGGCGATAGCCACAGTACTGGCCTACGTTTTCGGCGGCCTGCTCGGCATCGCCATCGCTGCTATGGGTATGCTCGTCAATCTGGGAATGCTGCTGGCAATGGACTGCTACGGGCCGATTGCCGATAATTCAGCCGGCATTGCCCAGATGGCCGGTTTGGGAAAGGAAGTGAGGGAGCGCTGTGAGGCCCTCGACTCGGTGGGCAATACCACGGCGGCGCTGGGCAAGGGATTTGCCATCGCCTCGGCGGCTCTGGCCTCCCTGGCCTGGCTGGCGACCTACTTTGCGGTTGCCAAAATTGAAGTGGCCAGTCTGACCAATGTGGCGGTTATCACCGGAGTGCTGATTGGCGGCATGCTCACCTTTATCTTCTGCGCCCTGGCAATGCGTGGCGTGGGGTCTGGTGCTTTTGCTATCGTCAATGAGGTAAGAAGGCAGTTCAGGGAGATAAAGGGGCTGATGGAAGGGACGGCCAAGCCCGATTACGTCAGCTGTGTTGATATCGCCACCAAGAGAGCTTTAAAATCAATGATGCTGCCTGGCATCCTGGTGCTGGCCGTGCCGCTTATTCTCGGCTTTACCCTTGGTCCGGAGGCGGTGGCGGGACTGCTTGTCGGGTCGCTGCTCACCGGTTTCCTGATGGCGGTGATGATGGCCAATGCCGGCGGCGCCTGGGACAACGCGAAGAAATTCATCGAAGCCGGGAACTACGGCGGCAAGGGCAGCGAGGCGCATAAAGCAGCCGTTATCGGCGATACAGTCGGTGACCCGTTCAAGGATACAGCCGGGCCATCACTGAATATACTCATCAAGCTGGTTGGAAAAGTGGCGGTCATCTTCGGACCGGTTTTTGTAATGCTGGTAGCGCTGTAAAACGAAGATATAATTCCCAACTTAGGGAGAAATCCATAAGGCGGAGGCACAGCCTCCGCCTTGTTTTTAACCCTGCAGAAAAGGATTGCTCCGTCTTTCCGCGCCGATGGTAGTCCTGGGGCCGTGCCCCGGATACACGACGGTCTCGTCAGGCAGAGCCATCAGACTTACCTGAAGGCTATTCATAAGCTGCGCGTAATCCCCGCCGGGCAGGTCGTAGCGACCGATACCGTAATTGAAAAGGGTGTCGCCGCTGAAGAGGGCGCCGTTTCCGAGCAGGCAGATGCCACCGGGCGAATGCCCCGGCGTGTGAATCACCTCGAAATGCAGGTCGCTGATGTCTATGCTGTCGCCGTTCTTGAGCAGCCTGTCCGGGGGTGGGGGAGTCGGGCAATAGAGACCGAAGGCGAGAGCCATCGCCAGAGCCTGTTGCCCATGATATTCGGCATCATCCCCGTGGACGGCGATTTCTGCCCCGGTGGCCTCTTTCACTTCTTTCAGCCCGGCGATATGGTCGCAATGTCCGTGGGTGAGAACGATGAATTTTATGGTTAAGCTGAGTTCTACCACGCTCTCCAGGATGTTCCCCGCTTCATCCGCCGGGTCAATGATAATTCCTTCTCCGGTAGCCTCGTCGCCGACGATGTAGCAATTGGATGTCAGTGGCCCGACGGCCAGTGATTTAATAATCACAGTGTTCTCCCGTATCAGTCTTAATAGTGAAAAGCGCCAGCCTTCACTGACGCCGACTCTGCATTTTACCATTGTACGCGATTCTGCTCAAGGAAGGAGTCTTGTTATACGGGTGCCGGATACGTTAAAATATATTATGATACCCCTTCATGTTACCAGCACCAGCAGGGCGGGAAAATTTCATTAATGGTTGATATTCATCCTTTTCACGGCGTCCGTTATAACCAGGCGATAATAAGCGACCTGGCACAGGTAATCTGCCCACCTTACGATATCATACCTCCGCATATGCAGTCGGAACTCTACGAGCGCAGTGAGCACAATTTCATTCAGCTTGAGCATACGCGGGAATTGCCTCAGGATAACGCCTCGGAGAATAAATACACCCGGGCCGCAGCTACGTTGAACCGGTGGCTTGCTCAGGGGATTCTCGCGGTTGAGGAAACACCGGCCGTTTACCTGCACGACCACCATTTTTGGTATCAGGGACAGGAATACCGGAGAAGAGGTATTATCACGCTGGTCAGGCTGGAAGAATGGGAAAGTCGGGCTATACGCCCTCACGAAGGTACGCTGGCCAATCCCAAAAATGACCGGCTCAGGTTATTGCGTGCACTCCAGGCTGATGCCAGTTCCATTATGGCCCTCTTTGAAGACCGCAATAATATAATTGCTTCGGCGCTGGCAGCTAAGGAGAAGGACGAGCCGGTGATTCATTTTAACGCCGACAGCGGTGAAAAACACGTTTTATGGGCCATCAGTGAAGCGGAGACGCTGGCTCAGTTGCGACAGCATCTGGCTCATCAGCCCATCTATATTGCTGACGGGCACCATCGCTATGAAAGCGCCCTGGCTTACCGGCGGGAGCAACGTGAAAACCTGGCGAAATCTCACGGGGATGAAGGGTTCGATTTCGTGATGATGGAGTTCGTTGATTTCGCTGACCCCGGCCTGGTTGTCCTGCCGACGCACAGACTGGTTCGCGGCCTGCCGGCCAAGAGGATGGATAAAATTATAGATGAGATGCCCTCACTGTTTCAGTTGCAGAAACTACCGTTCGATTCATCTGATGTCTGGCAAAAGGTAAACGACTTCCTGGCCGAGAGTGAAAGTCAAGGGAAAATAGCTGTTTTTGGGCTGGACGGTCGGAATATACTCCTTCTAAAGCCGCATGACTTAACGTCGCTAGATGAGCTCATGCCTGATTCCCTGTCGGAGCAGTACAAGAGGCTGACCGTCAGTATTCTGGACCACGTCATACTGGAGAAACTGTTGGACCTGAAGCAGGAACAGGCGGTGGAAGCACTGGCCTACAGCCATGACCAGTCTGACGCCGTAAATATGGTTCGCAACGGCCAGTATCAGCTGGCCTTCCTGATAGGCCCGGTGAAGGCAGACGTGATAAAAATGATTGCAGATGTCGGCGACCGGATGCCCAGGAAGTCAACCTACTTTTACCCCAAGCTGCCTTCAGGGCTGGTATTCTACCGGATGGCAGACCGTTAGCACGTTATTAAATCGTCGTGTTCGATTGACGCTCTATCTTGTCCTGTGTTACCATAGAGACGTCCCAGATAGCAGGTGAGCACGGGGTTTGCAAAGAGCCCCTTTTTCATTTTATCCTTGTAGCAGGTTATATTTAACCTACAGGCAATTAATGACGGGGGAAACTGGCGATGCTGGTTGAGGAAGAGCTGGCCCGAATTTCACCGGCAAAAGATACGTTCGTCACCGTTGGTGTTTTTGACGGCGTGCACCTCGGTCACAAGCATCTGATTTCACAGCTGGTGGGTAAGGCGGAGCAGGAAAACTCGCTGAGCGCCGTGGTAACGTTTCGACAGCACCCCCTGGAGGTAATGCGCCCTGATGTCATATTGCCGTTTCTTACCAGCCTGGTGGAGAGGGAGAAACTGCTCGAAAATGAAGGTGTGGATATTATTATCCCGCTCACCTTCACTGCTGAAACCTCCAGATTAAGTGCACGTGAATTTATCGGCCTGCTCAGAAAGCATCTTCGTATGCGCGGTATGGTAATCGGACCTGACTTTGCCCTGGGCAGAAAACGAGAAGGTGGCGCAGATGTTCTTCACGCACTGGGGCGTGAGATGGGCTTTGGCGTTATCGTGGTGCCTCCCGTGGTAATCGATGGGGAGGTTGTGAGCAGCACGGCAATCAGGCAGGCCCTGTCGGGCGGAGATGTGCACAGGGTCCGCCGACTGGCCGGTCGGAACTTCAGCCTCCGGAGTCATGTTGTCGCCGGCGCGGGGAGAGGAATGGAAATGGGGTTTCCCACCGCCAACCTGAATATCGGCCCCGAGCATGCCCTGCCCGCAGACGGGGTCTATGCCACCCGGGCAGGTATCGGCAGTGAAATCTTCCCCTCGATGACCAATATCGGTACCAACCCTACCTTCGGTGATAAAAGACGGGCGGTGGAGGTCTATATCATTGATTACCGGGGCGACCTTTACGGGCAGGAACTTCAGCTTGAGTTTGTGGAGCGGTTGCGTGAAGAGAGGAGATTTGATAGTGTGGAAGAGCTGAAAAAGCAGGTGGCTGAAGACGTGAAGCGGGGCGCTGCCATACTAAGTGTTAAAGGTGGAAAACAAACATGAAAGGCCAGGCGAGAAAAATCACTGAGCAGGAAATACATCCTCTTATGCGTCGGGGAGTAGCCGAAATCATTGTGGAAGAGGAAATGATTGAGATGCTCCGCTCCGGCAAGAAACTGAGGTTAAAGGAAGGCTTTGACCCCAGTTTCCCCGATATTCACCTTGGGCACATGGTGTCGCTGCGGAAACTCCGCCAGTTCCAGGAGCTTGGCCACCAGGTGGTGCTCATCGTAGCTGACTGGACAGCCCGGATTGGCGACCCCAGTGGCGTTTCGGTTACCCGCCCGATGCTTACCGTGGAACAGGTGAGGGCCAATGCCCAGACCTATATGGAGCAATTTTTCAAGATTGTGGATAAAGAGAGGACCGAGGTGAGGTGGCAGAGCGAGTGGTTCGATAAGTTCACCCTGACCGAGATTATTCAGCTGACCAGCAAATTTACCGTCGCCCAGTTTCTGGCACGTGATGATTTCAATGCCAGGTACAATGCAGGACGGCCGATTGCGCTGACCGAGTTCATGTACCCGCTGCTCCAGGCATATGACTCGGTGGCGATAGAGGCGGATGTTGAATTCGGCGGCATAGACCAGAAGTTCAATTTCCTGGTGGGAAGGGAGCTTCAGTCCACGCTGGGACAGCGTCCGCAGCAGTGCTTTATGACACCGCTTCTGGTGGGCACTGACGGCAGCCAGAAGATGAGCAAGAGCCTGAATAATTACATCGGCGTAACCGACCAGCCGGAAGACATCTACGGCAAGACCATGTCTATCCGTGACGACCTGATTATCCAGTATTTTGAGCTGGTAACCGATGTGCCTGATGCGGAACTGGCAGAATTCAGGCAGGCGCTGGAGAATAATGCGGTCAACCCGATGGAGCTGAAAAAGCGCCTGGCGAGCGAGATGGTCACCCAATTATATGATAAACAGGCGGCCAGCGAGGCCGAGGCGAATTTTGAAAGGGTTCATCAGAAGGGGGAAATTCCGGAGGAAATGCCACAAGTCAAGATAACTGAAGAATTACTACAAAGAATAAAAGCCCGCTCACTTAAAGAGAAGGGATTTGTGGTTAGCACCAGAGAAGTCGGCAAGCCTGAGACTGAGGAATGGGAAGTATCAGTCCCTCTGCTTTTATACGAGATAGGATTAGCTAAGAGCCGTAGTGAGGCCAAGCGTTTAATAAAACAAGAGGCTGTTCGCATAGATAATAAGACAATATATGAGGATTATGAGGAACATGGGACTATCAAGGTAGGTAGTATTATCAATGTAGGTAAACGCCGCTTTGTAAAATTAATTGACTCTGATTCATAGCGAGAGGAAGGTAAATAAAATGGGACAGTTGCGTATTCCAGGGCCTACCCCGTGCCCGCCGGAAGTCCTGCAGGCGATGGCCGGGCAGATGATAAACCACCGCGGGCCGGAATTCGGGGAGATGCTGCAAGATATCACCGCCAGGCTGAAACAGCTATTCCAGACGAAAAATGATTTATACCTGCTGACGTGCTCCGGGACGGGGGGGCTGGAGGCGGCGATTGTCAATACCCTCTCTCCGGGGGATAGGGTGCTTTCGGTCACGGTGGGGGTGTTCGGGGAACGGTTCACCGGCATGGCTGAGGAGTTTGGCGCCGAGGTTATTCCGCTCCGTTTCGAGTATGGTCAGACGGCTGACCCTGATGAAATCCGGCGCGCATTGCAGAAGGAGCCGGAAATCAAGGCGGTGATGGTGGCGCACAATGAAACCTCGACCGGGGTGACCAATGACCTGGCAGCTATCAGTGCTGTGGTCAAGGAGTTTGACAAACTGCTGTTGGTGGATGCTATCAGCAGCATGGGCTCAATTGACCTGCCGGTGGATAAATGGCACTGCGATGTAACCGTTACTGCGTCCCAGAAGGGGTGGATGGTGCCTCCCGGCCTGGCGATGGTCAGTGTCAGCCAGGAGGCATGGCAGGCCCACGCCAGGGCTAGGATGCCCCGTTTCAACTGGGATTTCGCCCGGGCACAGAAGTACCTGGAAATAGGACAGACGCCATGGACCCCGGCGGTATCAATTGTGTTCGGGCTTTCGGTGGCGCTGGATATGATGCTGAAGGAAGGTCTATCAAATATCTTTGCTCGTCATGCCAGGGTGGGCGATGCGGCCCGGGAAGGGGTGAAATCACTGGGGATGTCTCTCTTTCCCGATGAGAAATATGCGTCCAACACGGTTACCGCTGTGTCTGTCAGGGACGGCATGGATGTAAAGGAGATGCTTAAAATACTGCGTGAGGAATATCAGATAGTGCTTGCCGGCGGCCAGCAAAGCCTGCAGGGTAAAATATTCCGTATCGGACATCTGGGATTGATAACAGAAGAAGATATAAAAGAGATAATCTCGGCCCTGAAAGAGGTATTGCCCAGGGTAAGCGCGTAATATACTGTGAGGTTAATGTCAGCAAAAAGGCGGTGTATGCGGGCAGCACTGGGCTTATTGATTGCCGTGATGGTGCTGTCAGGCGCCTGTGCTAAAGGGAGAGGACCAGAAAGCCCCGGGCAGGTAATCGAAGATATTTCGCTTGAGGAAGCTTTTACCCTGATGGAGGACAACCGGGGCCAGCGATAATTTCACCATTATTGACCTCCGTTCCACTGAGGTGTACGCCGGTGGTCATATAGATGAGGCAATCAATCTGGATTACCGTTCCTCAGATTTTTCTGAAGCACTGGATGGACTGGACCGTGAAGGGGTTTATCTTATCTACAGCCATGACGATGATGTGAGCGGCCAGGTTCTGAATGCAATGGCCGCCCTCGGCTTCACAGAAGTCTACAACATGCTCGGCGGGATGGAGCACTGGGAGGAAATAGGCCTGCCACAGGTACAATAATAAACGTTTCGCTGAAAATGCAACCACGGGAGGGGCATACGCCCCTCTTTTCGTTTCCACGGCTATATTTCAAATTGACTTGACATATAGGTAATGCTATCATAAGCACAGAAACCAGGAGGCTGATTTATTAGGCGTGGTTGACCCCCTGAGTAATATGTCTACACTGAGTGAACTTAACCAGGAAATTGCTCGCTGCTTGCTATGCGAGATAGCGAAAAACCGGACGAATACCGTACCCGGGGAGGGGCCGGAGGATGCTGAAATCATGTTTATCGGTGAGGCTCCGGGCTGGCATGAAGACCAGCAGGGGCGACCTTTTGTCGGGCCAGCCGGGCACTACCTGGACCAATTGCTGGCATCAATCAGTCTGACACGGCGGCAGGTCTTTATCGCTAACGTTATGAAGTGCCGTCCGCCAAATAACCGTGACCCGCTGCCGACGGAAATTCAGAATTGCCAG
>JAUWLN010000167.1 GCA_030613665.1 Dehalococcoidia bacterium | reverse complement strand
CGAGGCCGCCGGCGTGGGGGCACTGGGAGCCCTTATTTGCGCCGCAATCTACCGCCGGGTTAACTGGCAAGTGCTCAACGATTCCGTCCGTACAACCCTGAGGATAACCTGTATGGTGATGTGGATTGTGGCCGCCGCTACCGCTTTCAACTCGCTTTACGTCGCCGTCGGGGCTCGGGAACTGATAACCAATTTGATAATGGGTCTGGAAGTAAATCGCTGGTTCATCCTGGTAGGCATGCAACTCACCCTCTTCTTCCTAGGGATGATTATGGATGATTACGCTATCGTCATGCTCGCCGCCCCCATCTATGTTCCCATAATCAAAGTCCTGGGCTTCAATCCCCTATGGTTCGGCATCCTTTTCATTCTCAATATGCAGATGGCCTACCTAACACCACCTTACGGCTTTAATCTGTTCTATCTGAAGGGAATCGTTCCCAAAGGTGTAACTATGGGGGACATCTACCGCTCTATCGTACCCTTCGTGGCGATGCAGGGGATTGGCCTGGCCCTGGTTATGATATTCCCACAACTGGCCCTGTTCCTCCCCAACATGATGGTATGATGGTATTTCAGGGATAAGCGGTTTTAGAATGGGTTGACACGCTGTGATATCTGAGTGGAGGAGCAAGAAGGGCAAAAGTTACCCAGGGAGCGGTAACCATATCCTTACTTTCTAAGCGAGGAACAGTTTATGGACAGATAAACAGAGGGGCTGCTTTCGCCTTACCGCGTGCTGGATTTAACCGATGAAAGGGGAATATTCTGTGCCAAGATTTTGGCGGATATGGGTGCCAACGTTATTAAGGTAGAACCGCCGGGTGGGTGTACGGCTCGAAAGATAGGCCCCTTTCACAAGGATGTTCCCCATCCCGAAAAAAGCCTTTTCTGGTTTGCTTACAACGCCAATAAACGGGGGGTTACTCTCAATCTAGAGTGTGAAGATGGCCGGGAAATATTCAGAAGGCTGGTGGCAACAGCGGATGTGGTGATAGAAAGCTTTCCCCCGGACTACATGAAAAACCTGGGACTGGGGTATGATGACCTTCATCGGATTAAATCTGATATTATTCTGACCTCCATAACGCCCTTTGGGCAGGACGGTCCGTATTGCCATTTCCAGGCGTCAGATATCACTTGCTGGTCTATGGGGGGATTTGCCTATCTCACTGGTGATGCAGACCGCCCTCCGGTGCAGATAAGTTTCCCCCAGGCTTATTTGAATGGCGCTCACGAAGCGGCGGTCGCTACTATGATTGCCCTCTACTATCGCCATGTTTCTGGCGAGGGACAGCATATCGACGTCTCAATTCAGGCTAGCGTAATCAGGGATATGAGGAATGCGCCACGCTTGTGGGAAGCAGACGGTGTAAATTTGGGTCGGGCTGGCCCATTCCGCATTGGAGTAAGCCTTTCCACCGGGCAAAGGGTTATCTGGAAATGTAAGGACGGTGAGATAGCTTTCTTCTTCTGGGGTGGGAAAGCTGGCGCCCGTACCAACCGGGCGCTGGTAGAATATATGGATGAAGAAGGCATGGCGCCGGCTTGCATGAAAGAAATGGATTGGGAAAACTTTGATATGGCGACGGCTACAGAGGAACTGTTCAATGAGTTTAGCGAGTATACGGGGAGATTTTTCCTAGCCCATACTAAAGCAGAACTCTTCCGGGAAGCTATCAAAAGGAAGATGACTCTTTATCCAGTCCAGACAGCGGCTGATATTGCTGCCGACCAGCAATTGGAAAAAAGAGACTTTTGGCAAGGTTTGGAGCATCCAGAACTGGGGCAGCAAATCATTTATCCCCACTTACCCTTTAGCTTATCTGAAAGGTTGACGATAAAGAAGAGACGACCGCCTCTTATCGGGGAGCACAATGAAGAAAATTACCTGGGGGAAATCGGGCTCTCCAAGGAAGAGATAATAAAACTCAATTAACTGGGAGTTATATAGCTATGAAGCCAGAGGTATTTGACGGGCTTAAGGTCTTGGATTTTGGTTGGGCTATTGCTGCTCCGTGGACAGTAAAGTACCTGGCTGACCATGGTGCCACCGTGGTTCACGTCGAGAGCTCCTCCCGTGTTGATATCATCCGTGCCGGGCCACCGTTTAAAGATGGTAAGCCCGGGGTTGATAGTTCCGTCTATTGGGCGAATTATCACTGCAATAAATACGGCCTCAGCCTTAACCTGAACCATCCTCGCTCTCTAGGACTAGTAAAAAAATTAATCTCTTGGGCCGATGTGGTGGTAGAAAACTTTACTCCCGGGGTAATGCAGAGGTGGGGGCTTTCCTATGAGGAGGTCAAGAAAATAAAATTGGACATAATCATGCTCTCTTCCAGTCAATTTGGGCAGATAGGACCGTTGGCAACTATGCCTGGTACTGGCATTCAGCTGACTTCTTATGCTGGTTTTAACCAGCTTACCGGTTGGGAAGACCGCGACCCGTCTGTTCTTTATGGTGGTTATACAGATTGTCCAGCGGCTCGTTTTGGTGTCATTGCCATTATCGCTGCCCTTCTTTATCAGCGCCGTACCGGCAAGGGGATGTATATCGACCTGTCACAGTACGAATCCGGGCTTCATCTCCTGTCGCCAGTTCTTATGGATTATCAAGTTAACGGACGAATAGCAGTACGGAAGGGTAATCACCATCTCTCTGCTGCCCCTCATGGTGCCTACCCCTGTCGTGGTGATGACAATTGGTGTGTCATCGCTGTCTTCAGTGAGGCACAATGGAAGGGTCTATGTATTGCCATGGGCGATCCAGAATGGTCAAGGGAAATCAGGTTTTCCACATTTCTGAGGAGAAAGAATAACGAAGACGAACTTGACCGGCTAATATCGGAGTTGACTATCACTTTGGCAGCGAAAGAAGTCATGTATAAGCTTCAGGAAGCAGGAGTTCCTGCCGGAGTAGTGCAAAAATCGGAGGACCTCTACAATGACCCCCAGCTAAAACATCGTGGTTATTTTTGGGAGGTAGACCACCCGGTAATAGGCAGACATTTACTGGAGTCCCAAGCCTTTCAACTTTCTAAGTCCCCCCGAAAACTTAGGATGCCTTCCCCATGCATGGGCAAACATAATGAGTACGTGTGCTGCGAAATCTTAAAGCTATCGGATGAGGAATTTGTGGAATTGCTGAGCGAAGGGGTATTTGAGTGACGGCGCATGTTTCTGTCGAGGGAGGGCTCCAGTAAGCACTTTATCGAAAACCATCCAAACACCCGACAAGACCAAGAGCAGGCGGTAACGTTTTTGCAATGTGATTTGCTCAAAATGACTGGAGTGCTAAATGATGACGTCTATGAGGGGGAAAAGGATGATTTAATTCACTATATTGACATTGATACGGTGGATAGCTATAATTCGGAGAAAAGTAAACCAAGATAAAAATCAACCAAGAGGTAGACTACATGATAGAAGCTACTGAAAACAAGCGACAGGGCTTAGTTCATCTAATCATCG
>JAUWLN010000005.1 GCA_030613665.1 Dehalococcoidia bacterium | reverse complement strand
AAGAAGCCAGGGAGATGACAAAGTGGGCCTTTGACCTTTCCGAAGAGTTTAACGGGTTATTCCTGGTCAGAACTACAACCCGTATTTCACTTTCCAGTGGCCCGGTTACGCTGGGCAAGATAACCTTTACGGGAAGGAAGGCCAGCTTTGACACTTCACAGTGTATTTCACCCTATCTGGCCAAGCTCCACCACATCGATGTTCTCGAGAGACTGACCAAAGTAGCGAAAGCCTTTGAGAAATCTTCCTTTAACAGGTACCAGGGCCCACAGAATCCGGAACTGATTATTGTCTGTAGTGGTGTGGGCACCCGATACGCCCTGGAAGCAGTGCATTCGCTCAACCTGGGTAAATCGGTGGGCCTGTTGAAACTGGGAACTCTCTGGCCATTTCCCAGAGAATTCGTGGAAAAGCATTTATCTAAAACAAAGCAGGTTCTGGTTGTTGAAGAAGTCGACCCTTTTCTGGAAACATTCATCAAGAAGACCGCCTTCGAGTCGGCAATGCTGTCCGGCGACCTGAAAGTCTACGGCAAAGAATCGGGTCACCTGCCCAGGATAGGCGAGTCAAGACCAGACCTGGTATCAAAGGCGCTGGCCGCACTTTTTGACATCGAATATGTCGACAGGGAGACAGAATACAAACAAAAAGTTGACGATGTCGCGGCAAAGCTGCTTATCGACCGCGGCGTAACCTGGTGCGCGGGGTGTCCACACCGGGCAAGTTTCTGGTCTATCAAAAACGCCCTGCAGAAAGACGGCCGGGATGGCTTCCTGACCGGCGACATCGGCTGCTACACGCTGGATGTCTTTCCCGCCGGCGACAAGCTGACCAAGGCACTTCATGCCATGGGCTCCGGGGCTGGACTCGCCACCGGCTTCGGCCATCTCAGCCAGTTTGGCTCGGAACAGCCGGTTATGTCCGTGTGCGGTGATTCGACCTTTTTCCATGGTTCCATCCCCGCCCTTCTCAACGCCATACACAACAAATCAAACATGGTGATGATAGTGCTGGACAACCGGGCGACGGCAATGACCGGCTTCCAGTCCCACCCCGGGACAGCGTTCGATGCGATGGGAAACACGGCTCCCGCCATAGATGTGGCGAACCTCTGCCAGAGCCTAGGGTGCCGGGTGGTGATAACCGACCCCTTCGAGATAAAAGACACCATTGATAAAATACAGCAACTCCTAAAGGAAGACGGGGTCAAGGTACTGATAATGCGTCGCACGTGCGAACTGGTACGGATGAGAGAGGAGAAAAAACCTCCCTTTACCGTGTGGGTTGACGCCGAGAAGTGCCGCGGAGAGGACTGCGGTTTTTGCACCAAGTCATTCAAGTGTCCGGCCCTGCCCTGGGACATTGAGACGGAAAAAGCGATAATCAACAAGGCGATCTGTTCGGGTTGCGGAGTTTGCGTTGACATCTGCCCGTTTGGGGCAATCGTAAAGCAGGAGGTGTCATAATGACATATCACGATGACCCTTTGAATGTGGTGATCAGCGGGGTTGGCGGCCAGGGGAATATCCTGCTTTCCCGCCTTATCGGCCGTTGCCTGTTAAGAAAAGGCTACCATGTCGCCATAGGTGAGACGCTGGGGGTGGCACAAAGGGGCGGGGGGGTAATGAGCAATGTGCGGATATCAGAAAAGATGCTGTTCGGCCCGCTTATCCCGGAAGGTCAAGCCCATGTCATTCTCAGCCTCGAACCCCTGGAAACCCTGAGAATGCTGGTCAGGTATGGAAACCCGAAGGTAACTACCATAACCAATTTCAACCCTCTCTTTCCAGTATCAGTTCTCTCCCGAAAGGACCGGTATCCGGAATACGAAGCACTCAAGGAGGGCATCAGGGAACTCTCGGCATCGGCCTGGTTCCTGGATGCCACCGGCATCGGCCTGAAGCTGGGAGCCCCTATCGTGGCCAATGTCATAATCCTCGGAGGATTAATCGGGCTCAATTTACTCCCCCTCACCAGAGAAGATATCGCGGCAGAGCTCAAGGCCAGCTTCACCCCGGACAGGGTTAAACTGAACCTGAAAGCGCTCGGTCTGGGGATGGAGTCAGTAGCGTCGAAGGCGAAGGCCAGTAATTAGTTGCCCTAAGACTATATGAATATATTTAAGGACGAGTTGCGTCTCCTGAGCACCGGCATGCCGGTTACTTCCCTGAGCCCTTACGCATCACCTCAGGAAGAATACCAGGCGGCCTTTGAGGATAGGGAACAGCCTTTCCTGGAATACTATTCCTTTGCCGGCAAGCAGATAAAGAAAAGAACCTTGACCAGAGGCGAGTTCTGGGACCTGGCCGGTTCTGGAGCCGGCTATCTCGCCGATAACGGCGTAGAAAAAAGCGACCGTATATTGCACTGTTTTTCCCATAACAATTTATACGATGCCATACTCAGGCTGGCGTCGGTCTTTTTGGGATGTGTTCCGGTGACCGTAAACTGGCAGGCAGATGACGATGAACGCATCGTTACCAAGGCCGGGATGACGGGTGCCAAATTCATAATCTTCGACGAAGAATTTGCCCCCCGGATAGAAGAGATAAAGTCCAGAGCCTGTATCAAATCCGTCCTTGCCGCCGAAAAACTGGAAGCATATAAAGGTGCCGGTAGCTGGAGGCACGCCGAGCTGCGTCAGGACGACGAAAAAATGGTCATCTTTACTTCCGGCACCACCGGCGAACCCAAGGGTGCCAGTCTATCATACGGGAACTACCTGGCCAACAGGCTCACCTTTGAGCACTATTTTGACGTATCTGAAACTACGCAACTGGACATCTTGCTGGCTAATCCTCTACACCATACCAACTCGACCGCCTTCCTGGACTGGAGTATGCGGCGCAGTGGCACCAGAATATACCTCTTGCCACGCTACGCCACCCTTTACTGGAAGATACTGGTAGATGCGGCGCAGCGCAAACGAGACCTCCTCATTGCGCCCATGGTCTCCCGACACGTTGATTTCCTGGAAGAGCTCCATAATCGCTCGGAACTGCCGGTGGCACTGGACGAGATAAAAGACGCGCTCAGCAAAACAGATATGATGATAGGCTCGGCGCCTGTCGGGCCAACCACCATCCAGCGTATGCTTGAATTCAGCAATCATCTGCCCATTGTCCGCTTCGGCTCCACCGAAACCTGCCTTCAGGTGATGGCAACGCCGAGGTCATTATCCCAGGAGGAACTGAGAAAAGCGTTCGAGGCCGGCTGGTCGCACTCTTATAACGATGAAAGCATAGTCGGCTACTACATCGGCCGGGACCATTCTCCTTTCACGCGGGTCAAAGCCGTCAAGTCAATCGACCCCGCCCACGAAGATTATTTTCGTACCTGCGGTATCGGCGAACCCGGGTACCTTGTTACCCAGGGGGCAAATATCATGAGTCACTACGTGGGCGATACCGAAGCCACCGAATCTGCCTTCCAGGAAGGATGGTACACCGGCCTGCGGGATGTCGTCTTTGCCTTAAAGAATGAAGCGGATGGGGAACTGGACTATTACTGGATGACCAGGGATTCGGCGCTTCTGATTCGCGGTGGGGCTAATTATTCGTATGACCAGATTGCCGACGAGCTATCAAAGGTGCTGGTTGAAGATTTCAACCTGAAAAAGGAGCAATTCCGGTTGGCGGTAATCGGGCTGCGCGTTGAAAGCGAACATGAAGACAGCTGCTGTGTTACCATTCAGCTCGGCCCGGAGGCGGCGGATAAGCGTCCGCAGCTGGAATCCGATTTCATCGACCAGGCCTGCAAAAGAGTCCCCAAAGGCTTCCGGCCCGATTATATCCGCTTTGCCGATATTCCGGCAAACTTCAAGGGCCTGGTGCTTATCCCCGAATTGAGGCTGGAATATAAGAAATCACTGGAAGAAAAGGGGCTGGCAATATACGCCTAGAGGAGAGGGACTTATTCAAGCGCCGGACTTTTCTATCGGACAAATCCTGGCCCTTCTAATCGACGAGTACGGCGAGCGCGACTGGCGGCCACACGATAGCCCGCTGAACGTGCTGGTCCAGACCATTCTTTCTCAGAATACCTCGGACACAAATTCCGGGAGGGCTTTCCGTTCTCTTCAGGCTTCGTTCCCTCGCTGGGAGGATGTAGTGTCGGCTGACGTGAACGAGATTGCTGCCGCCATAAGAAGCGGCGGGCTGGGGGAAATCAAGGCGGGGCGCATCAAGCAGGCGCTCGGGGAAATCCGGCAGCAGCGGGGGCGACTGGAGCTCGACTTCTTAAATGACCTTCCCCTGGACGAGGCCAGGGACTGGCTGAAGCAGCTGCCGGGGGTGGGCACCAAGACGGCCAGCTGCGTCTTTCTGTTTTCTCTGCGCCGGCCGGCCCTGCCGGTAGACACCCACGTATACCGCGTGGCCAGGAGGCTCGGGATTATCGATGACAGGACCACGGTGGAGAAAGCCCACCGGCGGCTGGAAAGCCTGGTGCCACCGGAGAAGGTCTACCCGTTTCATGTACTTTTTATCGAACACGGAAGAAAGGTTTGCCGGGCGCAGCGTCCCCGCTGTGACGACTGTGTATTGAACGGCCTCTGTCTTTATTTCCGGCAAAGGCAACTCTAAAAGCGAATTTCCTTGACAAGAAAAGAGCAATATAATAAGCTTTTCATCGGGTTTCTAACGAGACCAATTCTGAATCCCAACTACGATGGAGGTACATACATGGAGAAAATAGCGCAGGCGATGGAAAAGGCGGGGTTTCCCAGTGGCGACCTTTTTGCCCTGCCAAGCTCGCCCAAAACCTTCCCTGACGGCGCGCATTATCGCGTGGAGATTTCCGGGATGGAGACCCCCAAAGTCCTGGCGGCAACATGCGACGAAGCTAAGAAGCAGGGGGTGCCCTTCCACCGCTCTATTTCCGTGGTGCGGGGAGCGTCCATGCTCACCCGGGAACAATTAGCCGAATTTGCCAAAATCGCCCGCGACAACCAGGTGGAAGTTATTATGACTCCGGGACCGAGACCTACCTGGTACACCGGCCGGCAGATTGCCACTCCAGAAGGAGCCATTTCCGGGCTGAGGATGAGAGGAATGGATTCCATCAGACATTACCTGATGGATATTGAACGCTGCATCGAGCTCGGTTTTCGCGGCTTCCTGGTCTGGGACGAGGGAGTCCTTTCCCTGCTCAACACCATGAAACAGAATGGCGACTTCCCCGAGGACATCGTTTTCAAGGTCTCCATCTTCGCCGGTCACGCTAATGCCACCGGCGTCAAGCTGGTGGAGTCTCTCGGGGCAGACAGCTGCAACCCCGTGGCTGACCTGACGCTGCCCGAACTGGCTTCAATCAGGAGCGTGGTAGATATCCCTCTCGACGTCCATATTCAGCTCTGGAACTCAATGGGCGGCTTTAACCGCATCTTTGAGACCCCGGAAATCGCCCGCGTGGCCTCACCCTGCTACTTCAAGATGGAGCCGGGGCCGGGGCTGGGCATGTACATGCCCTGGGGCATGTCCGACGACATGCTGGCGGAGCTGGGCAGGGAAAAGATCCGCTCCATCAAGAACATAATCGAACTGGTAAGCCAAGTTCACCCGGAACTGAAAGTGTCAAAGCAGGGGCCGGAAGACCTGCGGGTGCCTGTGTCAAAGTAACCAAAGGAGGATTAAAAATAATGCCAAAGAAGTCCGTTCTCGATTTTGCGGAGATGAAAAAGAAGGGTGAGAAAATCACCTACCTCACCGCCTACGATTTCCCCATGGCCAGTTTCTGCGAAAAAGCAGGTATCGACATGATACTGGTCGGAGACAGCGCCGCCATGGTGGTCCACGGTCTACCCGGCACCGTACCGATGACCATGGACCAGATGATTCAACATTCCCAGACGGTCAGGAGAGGCGCTCCCAACACCTTCATCATCGGCGATATGCCATTCCTGTCCTACCAGGTTTCCAGGGAGGACGCCATCGCCAATGCCGGCCGGTTCTTCAAAGAAGCCAGCGTCGACGCCATCAAGCTGGAAGGTGGCCGGAGGGTCATCAAGCAGATTGAAGGCATCGTTGAAGGGGGCATGTCCGTGATGGGCCACATCGGGCTGACGCCGCAGAGTTCGGGGCAGCTGGGTGGCTTCAAGGCGCAGGGGCGCACTGCGGATACCGCCATGGAAGTGATAAAGGACGCGCTGGCCATTGAAAAGGCGGGTGCCTTTGCCCTGCTGGTGGAGGCGATTCCCCCGGAAGTGGGTAAAATCATCTCCGAAATGCTCAGTATCCCGGTACTGGGCATCGGCGCCGGCATGTACACCGACGGCCAAGTGCTTATCATCGGCGATATGCTCGGCTACTTCGAGGCGTTCACCCCGAAATTCGTCAAAAAATACGCCAACCTCGCCGAGGTTATTACCAAGGCTTTTGGCGAATATATTGAGGATGTCCGAACCAGCAAGTTCCCCGAAGAGAAGCACTGCTACCGCATGATTGAGGGTGAAATCGACAAGCTGGAGGCTACGCTCAAGAACCT
Organism: Dehalococcoidia bacterium; assembly: GCA_030613665.1. Taxonomy (GTDB): domain Bacteria; phylum Chloroflexota; class Dehalococcoidia; order Dehalococcoidales; family RBG-16-60-22; genus E44-bin89. The sequence goes on along the minus strand of JAUWLN010000005.1, from coordinate 15,937 downwards.
GCCGCCACAGTAAAAAGCATACCAGCGGAACGTGAAATAAAAAAACGTTAAGGGCGGCGTGGTGCCATGCCACGCCGCTTTTTAATCGCCGAACGACAGGCAGCGCAGGAAGGTGTCCTCGAAGTCCGACCTCCCGGATAGCTCGATGTGCCGCGCCTCGGAAGCAATCTTCTCCGCCTGACGTCTCTCCCCGAGGTTGAGCAGGGCTCGCAGTGCCCCGTCCATGGCCCCGTTGCCGATGAAATGGATTTTCTCCAGCGGGAAAAGGGGAATCAGTCCCAGGGTGACCGCCTTTTCACGGTTGATATAGTTGCCGAACACGCCGGCAAGAAGTACCTCCTGGATATCATCGGCGCGGACGCCCGCTTCCTTCATAAGCAGTTCAACTCCAGCGCGCAGGGCCCCTTTGGCGAGCTGCAGCTCACGGATGTCCTTCTGAGTCAGCGCAACTTCTCCTTTTTCATCTTTGAAGATAACGAATTCCCGCGCCTCCTCACGAACCCTCACCATCTTCGCCAGCGCCCCGGTGCTTATCTCCGCCGGCTTGAGAATGCGTCCTTTCCGGTCGAGAACCCCCGCCCGGTAAAGCTCCGCCACCAGGTCAATAAGGCCGGAGCCGCAAATTCCCTTCGGGGCGCCGCCGCCAATGACCGAGTAATTCATGGCCGGAGCCGCCTGAAAAGAACTGATGGCGCTTTTTACGGCGCGCATACCGTACTTTATCCGGCCACCTTCAAATGCGGGGCCGGCCGCCGTAGAGGCGGTCAGGACACCTTTCTCCGTCGCCAGCATCACCTCGCCGTTGGTGCCGATGTCAATAGCGAGCCTGGGAACGCGACTCCGGTGCAGCCCCGCCGCCAGGATTACCGCCACGGTGTCGGCACCGACAAAGCTGGCAATCGACGGCATGATATGCACCTTCCCCCCGGGATGAATCTGCAAGCCGAGTTCTGCCGCCGACAAGTTGAACGACTGGTTCAGCCCCCCGACGTAAGGTGCCAGCGCTATATTTTTGGCCTCCAGCCCCAGCAGTGTGTGGACCATGGTGGTATTGCCCGCCACCGTGGCCTCGAAGATACGGCCTCGTTCCCGGCGGGAGTTCCGGCACAGCCGCAGAATCAACTGATTGAGTCCCCTGACCAGTTCTTTTTGCAGGTTTTCCCGCTTTTCGGGAGCACCCTGCGCATACATGATACGTGAAATAACATCGGCACCGAAGTTAATCTGAGGATTGAGTTCCGCATCAAGGGCGACCACCTTCCCCGTAGCCAGGTCCACCAGCGCTGCCGCCAGCGTGGTGGTGCCGATATCTATGGCCATGCCCAACACGTCACCGGCGGAACCGGGCGGGTCGAGCGCCACCACTTCGTTCCCCACCACCAGCGCCTCCCCGCTAAAATTCCATTCCCTGAGATTGGAAGATAGCTCTCGCAGCAAGGGCAGTTCGATGCTTACCGGTCCAGAGGCTGTCTGCTCCAGATATTCGGTGAGGCGATTCCAGTCCGCCCGCTGGTCCTTTATCGAAGGCTTGCTCAGTTCGAAAGGAAGGCTCCGGACATTGGGTTGCAGGGGAATTTCCTCTCCAAGCAGGCCGAAGCTTGCCTTGGCCCGCGAAATCTCCATCTCGGGAAGGCGGACCTCACCGGGTTCTTCCACTGCGACCTGACAGGCAAGATGCCAGCCTTCATCCAATTCCTCCGGAGACAGCTTCTCCTGCTCCAGTTGCGTGTATTTCCGGCTGACCCCGGAAAGCCGCACCTTGCATTTAAGGCATGTGCCCTGCCCTCCGCAGGGCGAATCAAGGGGGATTCCGGCTTCAATAAGCGCATGGCGCAGGTTATCACCTGCCTTCAGCTTCTGCTCTCTGTCCGGAGGGATGACCCGAACGTTAACCTTCATCTATGACAGCTTCTCCTGACGGTAGGCGGTGATGTACCCGGAGCAGAACTTGTCCCGGTCCAGAATCGCTTCCGCCGCCACCAGGCCGGCCATAAGCTCACGGTCGGTGGGATCAATAATCGCCGAGTCGAGCCCCTGGGACATGGCCGCGACCAGAAAAGTGCGGTTAACCAGTTTCCGCACCGGCAGCCCGAAGGAGACATTGGTCAGCCCGCAGATGGTGTGCACTTCCGGCATCTGCGCGGTGATTTCCCTGATGGCACCGAGGGCGGCGACTGCCGATTGGGTATCGGTGGCGATGGGGTAAATGAGCGGGTCAATGAAAATGTCTCCCGGCGCCACTCCTTCCTTGGTCAGAATATCGACCATCTTGCGGGCAACATCTACCTTTTCCTCAACGGTGCCGGCCATGCCGGCATCGCTCTGGCATAGCACGACGATTCTCGTTCCGTACTGTTTGATAAGCGGCAGCAGTCCTTCCAGACGCTGTTTCTCCATCGTGATGGAATTTACCAGGCACGGCTGTTTCACCAGCTTCAGGGCGGCGGCGATGGCCGCCGGGTCCGGGCTGTCAAGGCAGAGCGGTAAATCAGTAGCCTCCTGTACGACCCCTACCAGCCAGCACAGGTACTCCGCTTCCTGCCCGACAAAGCTGCCGGCGTTTACATCGATGTACCGGGCACCGGCCTCGGTCTGAGATTTGGCCTCTTTGCGGATAAAATCGGCGTCTTTGGCTTTTACCGCCTCGCTGATTGACTTGCGCGACGAGTTAATTCTCTCGGCAACAATTAACATAATATTACCTCCACAACCAACTTGTTTTAATCGGGCAGCCTGTCCCGCCCGGCAATGTCCCGGAGCAGATTGATGAAGTACTTGAAGTTCTCAAAGGGAACGTCCGGCGGAATGGCGTGGTCCAGACCGGGGAAGAAGCCGCCCGTCTCGCAGAGGTACGGCACCTTGCGCATCACCTCTTCCTTCAAAGCATCTTTCCCCTTGATAAAAGCCCGTTTATCAATATGCCCGCCCAGAATGAGTTCCTTGCCGTACTTCTTTCTCAGGGCGATGCCGTCCATGCCGGCCGCCACCTCAATCGGCCAGGGGAAATTGACCCCGCACTCCTCCAGCCAGATGGGTATCAGCTCGTCGATATTGCCATCGCTGTCCAGGTGGATAATGTCGATTCCCTGGCTGTGCAGAAAGTCGGTGATTACCTTGTAGCGCGGTATCATGAACTTCTGGAACATGGCCGGGGAAATGAGAGGGCCAGCCTTGTAGGCCATGTCCTCCCAGAAGCGGACAAAATCAACCCGCAGGTCCTTCAAAGCCCGCTTGGCCACCTCCATGACCAGATAGAGCACCTGGTCCATCATGTCTTCGACCAGTTTGGGGTCGTCGTAGAACCAGTAGAGCAACCGCTCCAGGCCCGACCACTCCCGCAGTATGCCGAAAAAGCCGGAAAAGAGCAGGAGCACCGGCGTATCTTCGCCGTTATGCTGTTTGACATAGGCGTCCCAGTCCTTCGGCCAGCGCTCCGGGGTGTGCGGGTCAAGCCGTTTCTTGTACTCATTCCAGGAAGCCCTGTCCTTAACCGGATGGTCAACATACTGGGGCATTCTGAGTGGGTGCTCTTTGGAGACCTGAACCGTCTGCCCGCCGAAGGCGATTTCCACCCGATGGCGCTCATCCTCTCGAATGACCTTCCGTTCAAAGACGGGGACTACCGGCGGCGTGATGAGGTAATGCCCCGGGCCCTGCTGGGAGGGGTCAGCTTTGAGGTCGGCGCGGTTCACCCCACAGACAATCTCCTGGGTGCTGTGAATACGGTCGAGCTGGAAATAGTCACGGTTGCCGTCTGCGGTCAGGATTTCCTTTGGTGCGCCCTGCTTGACCCAGACTTCCGGTGTCTCCGACCAGTATTTGTTGAACCAGTCGAAAATCGGGACATCCCCCGGCCTTTTACCGAGGCAAAGGTCACGAAAACGCTCCCGATTTGGCATCGGAACACCTGTATCTTTCATCAATGCAACTCCCTTGGATTTAGTATCGCCGGTCAGGCGGTAACCGTTTCGTCTTCCAGTATAGTATCTTTACCATATTTTGCACAAACTCCCGGCCAGTTCTGTGATATGGGAAATGGAGAACGGTGACGCCATTGTAGAGAGCAATGCGTGATTGGTTTTGTGTCCGCGTCAGGAATTTCTCCGCCTAGAGAAATTCCTTCTCAAAATCGGTGAGGGCGGCGTCAAGCAGGTCAAAGGCTTCGTCTATTACCGGTTCGGTGATGATAAAGGGGGGCGAGACCAGCAGGGCGTCTCCGCTCACGCCGTTCTTGATGCCAACGGTAGGATAGCCCATGACCCCGTGCTTCATGGCGATATTCTGCAGGCGGTTGGATGCCCGCCGCTTCATATCAAAGGGCTCTCTTTTTTCTTTATCCTGTACCAGCTCAATACCCATGAGCAAGCCTTTGCCCCGTATATCCCCCACCACCGGGTGATGGGCCAGCTTTTCCCTCCCCTTCTGGAAAAAGTACTCGCCGAGCCGGGCACAGCGTTCCACCAGTCCTTCTTCCTCCAGGACATCGAGAACCGCCAGGCAGGTGACTGCCGAGACGGGGTTGCCCTCCATGGTAAAGCCATGCATGAAGCCGGCGCCCGTCTCCGAAAACACCTTCCCTATCTTTTCATCGATAATTACCACGGCCATCGGCGTATAACCTCCCGTCATCCCTTTGGCCGAGGTTATGATGTCGGGATTGACGCCCCAGTGATTAATGCCGAACCACTTGCCCGTCCGGCCGAAGCCGCAGATGACCTCATCATCGACGAGCAGCACTTCGTACTTATCGCAAATCTCGCGGATTATAGGGTAGTACTCCGGAACCGGCACCATGCAGGCGGTCCCGGCGCCGCCCACCGCCTCCACAAAGAAGGCGGCCACATACTGCGCGCCGACCTGGTTGATAGTCTCCTCAAGCGCCCAGGCGCATTTGATACCGCAGCCCGGATAGGTGAGCCCGTAGGTGCAGTGGTAGCACAGCGGGGCCGGTATCTTCGGCCACTGGTGCAGCATAGGCTCGAATTTTTGCCGTCTAATGATGTGCCCGGAAACGGAAAGCGCGCCCAGCGTCATGCCGTGATAGCTCTGCCAGCGGGAGAGCATCATGTACTTCTCCGGCTTGCCCCTTTCCACATGATACTGGCGGGCAATCTTTATCGCCGTCTCGTTGGCCTCGGAACCGCTGTTGCAGAACTGGCACATCTTCAGGTTGGGTGGGGCGACCTTTATAATCCGCTCCGCCAGCTCCAGCAACGGCTCGTTCAGCCAGAAGGCGCGAAAGAAGAAAGACACTTTATCGATCTGGTCTTTCATCGCCTCCTTTACCTTTTGGTTGGCATGCCCCAGGGAGACGACGTGAGGCCCGCCGCTGAAGTCGATATACTTCCGGTTATTCTGGTCATACAGGTACACGCCGTCGCCGCGCTCACAGATGACTTCCGGCGGAACGGTCCCGTGCAACGTGCCGAACATGTGCTTATCCCGCTTCTGGGCTGCTTCCAATCGGTCTACCATAATCCCTCCCTCTCCGTACCCGGGGCAATTATTCCCCGTAGGCCACTTTATACAGCTCTATTATTTCCTCTTTGGTTGCCTGGCGCGGGTTATTGCCCGGGCTGCCGCTGGCAATGGCATCCTCGCTCATTTTCGGCGCCAGCTGTTCGAGTTTTTCCTTGCCAACGCCAAGCTCCCGCATTGACGGGATGCTGACATCTTTTATGAGCTTTTTGACCGCCTCGGCCCCGCGCTGCGCCGCTTCCATTTCGGACAGGCCGCCGGCCTTAACGCCCATTGCCCCGGCAATGCGTGCGTACCGCGCCGGGTTCCCCTCGAGGCTGAATTCCATCACCGCACCGAGGAGGGCAGCATTGGAAGCGCCGTGACGCACGTGGAAATAGGCGCCGATAGGCCGTGCCATGCCGTGCACCAGCGCTACCGAGGAATTGCTGAACGCCATCCCCGCCATGAGCGAGCCCATCATGGTCTTTTCCCGCGCCTCCAGGTTCTTCCCGTCCGACCACGCCTGCTCCAGGTTGCCGGCGATAAGCTCGATAGCGGCAAGAGCGAGAACGTCACTCATCGGCTGGACTTTAACCGAAACGTAAGCTTCGATAGCATGGGTCAGCGCATCTATCCCGGTGGCGGCGGTTATATCCTGCGGCAGGGACAGGGTGAGCTGCGGGTCAACAACGGCAATCGCGGGGGTAAGGAAGGGGCTGCCGATGAGCATCTTCAAGTCCCGCCTGGTATCGGTAATGATGGAGAACGGCGTGACCTCGCTGCCGGTGCCGGCCGTGGTGGGCACGGCGATGACCGGCTTGCCTTTCTCCGGAATCTTGCCCTGCCCCATGTAGTCCTCTATTGAACCCTGGTTGGTGGCCATGGCGGAAATGGCTTTGGCGGTGTCCATCGGGCTGCCTCCGCCGACCGCCAGAAGGAAGTCGCACCCGTTTCCCCGAAACGCCTCCAGCCCCTCCTGGACATGTTCGGCGACCGGTTCCGTATTGACGCCGTCATAGGTGGCGTGTTCGACGCCGTTCTGCTGTAACGACTCCTTGACGCCATCCGGGATACCCAGTTTCACCAGGTTCTGGTCGGTTACAATCAGAGCCTTCTTCAAACCAAGTTTCTTGCACTCTTCCCCGACCTGCTTTGAAGCCCCGGACCCGGTGATAACGACCTGCGGAACTCGAAACGTTTTAACTGGCAGCATGTAACCCTCCTGAATTCTCCTTATGCTAAATAATACTTATTCCGGCGGAAAAGACGGCTGACGGCATAAGTCTATTATATTCAATTCTTTGCGTCAATCAACATTTGAACGGGCGGCTCCGGCGTTTGACAAACCCGGGCTTCACCGCTACGATAATGCCATACCCTGCAAACGATGGCGGCCCTCCGGCTTTTCGTGATTTGTCAGCGATGGCAGTGTTATAATTTATTAGAGGAGGCGCAAACAAGATGGCCAGGGAAACTCATGAACTGTCTCTGACCCCGGAATACCTGAAAAGAATCGAGCAAATCATCACCGCAGGCGGGCGGAGTTCGCTTTACGGCCCGGAAGATGCGCTCGCCGCCATGACGCAGCCGAACTTTGACAACGAGCGCATGTGGGGCCTGCTGCGCGGCTCTTACGATATCCACCAGCACACCGGCCCCTCATCCACCACCCAGCGCCTTTTCAGCCAGATTGAGTTCGCCCGCCAGGCCTGCGAGATGGGGCAGGCGGGCATTGTCTGCAAGGACCACACCCTGCCAACGGCTCCCTCCGTGCAGCTTACCCAGATAGTCGTGGATGAATGGGCGGAGGCACACAACAAGAAAAGAACGGAAGTCTTTGGCGGTGTAGTGCTCAATTACGCCGTCGGTGGGCTGAACCCCGACGCGGTCGTGGCCAGCTACCGGGTGGGAGGCAAATACATCTGGCTGCCCAATATGGACGCCGCCCACCACCGCAGCGTGACCCGCCACCCCAAAGGCGGCGGTATTTCCGTCATCGATGATAAAGGAAATGTTGTGCCGGAGATGAAGGAAATTCTCAAACTGATGGCGGAAACGGACATGGTGCTCGGCCTGTGCCATCAGAGCACGGCGGAGCGCTTCGCCGTGGTCAGAGAAGCGGTTAAAATGGGCGTGGAACGCATTGAGGTCAACCACGTCAATTACCCGCTGACCATGGTGACGCCGGAGCAGGCCAGGGAGCTGGCCGATATGGGCGCCTATATCGGTATTTATGCCATGCACATGGCGCCGCCGGCTTTCGTCTGGGACGAGGCGATGGCTTTCTACAAAGCGGTCGGCCCGGAGAGAATCGTTCTCGGCTCCGACACCGGCCATATTGAGACCGGCCCCCCCTGGGAACAGATGAGAAAGCTGATTCTCGGCTTTTTGTTCCGCGGTGTACCCGATGAACACGTGAAAATGATGTGCCAGACCAACTCGCACAGTCTGCTGCACTGATATCAATAGATACCAAAAGATGAGCGGAGGTGGGGCGCGATGGCGCTACAGGATAATTTACTGTTTCTGGAGAAACCGGAGCTAAGACAGCCATACCTGCTCTGCGGGATTAATGGCTGGGTGGATGGCGGGGAGGCGGCCACCGGCACTGTCCAGTACCTTATAAAAAAACTACGTGCCAAAAAGTTTGCGGAAATGCCCCTGGCCCGTTACCACGTCTTTCAGGTGCCGGGACAGCTAGCCCTCAGGCCAGAGATAAAAATTGAGAACGGCCTGCTGAAAAAACACGTCCTGCCGCAGAACGAGTTCTTTTACTGGGGCAACACGAATTCAAACCATGACCTTATTCTCTACCTGGGCACGGAGCCCAACACAAACTGGGAAGAATATACGGAAAACATATTGAACCTCGCCAGGGACTTCGATGTCAGCAGAATATATGTGCCGGGCGGCGTTCTGGACAAGACGCCTCACACCCGGGAGGCCGGCGTATTCTGCGCCTGCAGCTCCAGAGAGCTGCGGCAGGAGATGACGAGGTACGCCATGCAGTCGAGCAACTACGAGGGGCCGGGCAGCTTCACCATCACCATGCTCCATATGTCACAGAAGAGGAAACTGCCCTTCGTGAGCATCATCGCCCGGTCCACCTACTACCCCGAATTCAACGTCGTCATCCCGCGCAACCCAAAGGCAATAAAGGCGATTGTTCTCCGGCTGAACAACCTGCTTCATCTAAATCTGGACATCTCCGACCTCGACCAGGAGGCCAATGACCTGGAAGTAAAGCTCAACTTCATGGCGAGCCATAACCAGGAATTCCAGGCCTATATCGAGGAGCTGGAGAAGGAATACGCCGAGGTTAAATACGAGGCGCCGCTCGACATCACCGCGAATGAAGCGGTGCTGCTGGCCGAGGAATTTCTGAAGGAGACGAGGGACGAATAGTCCCCACCCGCTAGAATCTAATAGCCCTCTTCGGCGGCGGCAATTATCGCCTTCAGGTTTTCCAGCGGGGTCTGCAACGATATGGCACACTCCGGCCCGATGGAGTCAACGCCCGCTTCTATATTGTACCTGGCCTGTTTGTACACGTCGTCCGGCGTGCCCTGCAACAGGGCTGTAATATTGCTGATGCCCCCCAGCAGCGACATCTGACCCCCCGCCGCTTCAACCGCCTTTTCAGGGTCATTCTGCCACTCGAAGTGATAGCCGTCATACCCCTCGGTGGCGATGTGCGGAATACGGTCGAGACACTTGCCACAGATATGCAGGATGGTCGGCCCGCCGATATGCGCCAGCATCTTCCGGTGCACCGGCACCAGGAATTCGGCATAGGTCTGGGCGCTGACCATGGCGCCGGTGGCATGGTCGGGAAGCACCACGGCATCGGCACCGGCCCGGAGCTGGGCGTTGGCGACGGCAATCGTCACCGGCATATACGCTTCCAGGTATGCCCTCACCTGGTCGGGGTCAAGCCGTATCGAGATGAGAAAGTCCTCCACGCCGACCGTATGGTAACAGATGGTCCACGGGCCCATCACCTTGCCGAGAATGGCCACGCGGTCGCCGTACTCGCGGCGCAGCTGCGATATGGCCTCCAGCACCACCTTTATGGAAGGTTTTTCCAGCAGGTTATCCGGGATTACAACATCCGCAGGGCTCTTCGCCGGGTGCGTCATCGTTTCCGGCATCATGGTATCGCTGCCCCAGTGAACGTCACAGCCGAGGGCGGCGGCCTCCTGCTGAACGCTGAACTCCGGCATGATGGTATCAAAGCCCATGAGTTCATAGCCGGCGGCGGCCAGTTCCGCCATGGCGCTGGCATCGGTATGGGCCTCGGGGAAATGGACGCCAACCTTGTTTATCAGTTCCACGCAGGCGATTGAGGTGGGGTTGGATACGGAAATGCGCTTGCCCCGGCGACCGCCCATAAGGTTGGCCAGGAAACGCCGCCTGGGGGTCAGGTCAGTCTTTTCTCCCTCGTTCTCAATGGTCATCTTGCTCACTCCTGGACTTCAACTGGCAGCCGGCCATACTTATCGATGAGGTCAACGACCCGGCCGACACGGTTGATATCACCGTCAAAGGGCAGGTTGTCCCCCATCCCCACGATGAACCGGTACCCCGGGGCCATCTCCCGGAACATGTTCTTGATAAAGGCGTCAAAGTCCTCGTCGCTATACATCGGCTCGAACAGTATCGACGGTATCCCGCCCCAGAGAGTAACCCCGTCGCCCAGCACTTCCCGGAACTCCTTCATGCTGACCAGGGTCTGCGGGGCGGGGGTAATGGCTTCGGCGATGTCAATGCCGGTCTCACAAAACATGGGGTTCAGGCGCCGCATTTCGCCATCGGTGTGCGCCATGACGAGGCGACCGTGGGAATGAAGAAATTCGCTTACCTCCTGAAACCAGGGAACGAAATACTTCCGGAACACCGGCGTCTGAATATCATCGCTCCAGTTGGCGCAGACATTGAAGATTTCCAGGTCGCACCCTATCGCCACCTTCAGCTTTCTTCTCTCCAGGTCTTTTACCGCCTCAATCAATTCCTCCACCCGCGCCGGGCGGTCGGCCAGCTCATAGAAGAACAGCTCATAGCCTATGATTTCGCGCATGACGCGCTGCACCGGCGACCAGAGTCCGCCGGAGGCGGTCATCACCATGCCGTCCTCCCCAATCTCCTCGCGCAACTTTTGATACGGCTCAAAGTTATCCACCGCCTCGGTGTGCTCCATGACGTACTTGAGCACCGGGTAGTCTTCCTCGCTCTTGAAGAGCTTTTCCATCTCATACTTTATCCAAGGCCCTTCGGAAGTATCAAAGAGCTCCTTCTTGGCTACGGTGCCGACGGGCGTATGGTACTCGGTAGTGATGTAGGGTGGGTCGTTTGTTTCCACCACTTCCATATCGCGGTATTTTTCCCTGGTCACGGAAAAGAAGCGCGCCTGAGCGCCGGCGCCCTGGTCGCGCAGGATATCCGTCTGGCTCCAGCCCCGGTATTTATCGGGGAGGGTGCCGTGGGCGGAGTGATAGTTATACCAGACGTCAATGCGCGCCCCGAAAGGCAGCCTGTCCAGCTTTTCGCCCCGCGCCGCCGCCAGTATCTGCTGCTTTTTAGTCATGGCCATCTTGTCTGTACCTTTGAAAATACTACTTCCCGACAAGCTCCCGACATACCGGCACCGCCCGGCCGCCGTCATGGGCGTAACCATCGGCACCGATATAAGCAGCGTAGTCCTGCGTCACCGGCGCCCCGCCGACGACCACCTTAACGCTGGAACGCAGTCCCGTCTCCTCCAGCGCCTTGATGACCTTGCCCATCAACGGCATGGTGGTGGTCAGCAGTGCCGACATCCCCAGGATATCGGGCTTCTTCTCTTTTACCTCGTCAATGAATTTCTGGGTCGCCACGTTGCTCCCGAGGTCAAAGACCTCGAAGCCGTTGCCGCTGAGAAAGGTGGCGACCACGTTCTTGCCGATGTCATGCATGTCGCCCTCAACGGTGCCGATGACCACCTTGCCGATGGTCGGAATGCCGGTCTCCTCGAGGGCCGGCGCGAGCACCTCAAGGGCGGCCTTCATCGCCCGTGCCGCCATGAGCATATCGGGGAGGAAGTATTCCCCGCTGGAAAATTTCTCTCCCACCGCGGCCATGCCCGCCTGCAACCCCTGTGTAATGACGCCCTGCGGGTTATCGCCGGCGCCAAGCGCTTTCTGGGTCAACTCCACGGTCTTTTCACGGTCACCCTGTTCAATCGCCTGTGCCAAAAGAGACATATCAGCCATCTAACCGACTCCTTTCTTCCCTCGTAGGAATCTCAGAATATCTCAATTCTATGTAAAAGTGGCGCAGTTGTCCAGAAAACTCAGACAACATAGAGTTTTTGCTCTTTGATGTAACGGTTGACCGGCTCGGGGACAAGGTGGCGCACTGAAAGGCCTCTGGCAACACGCTCTCTGATATCCGTGGCGGTGATATCAACCTTCGGCTCCTTCATAAGCATGACCCGCTGCTTGATGCCCGGAATTTCCGCTTCCAGGGCCTTCAAGTCCGGCTTTTTAACGCCTGGCCTCGGCGCCGCTGCCAGGTAACAGAGCTGTACGAGGTCTTGAGCTTCATGCCACTGCGGAACCTGCATCAGGCTGTCCTGGCCCAGTATAAAGAACAGTTCATCGTCAGCATTAAGGCCGTCTTTCAACTCCTTAATGGTATCTATCGTGTAAGTTGGCCCAGGCCGTTCTATTTCCATTTCAGAGATTCTGAACTGGGGCCTGTCGTCAAGCGCCAGCCGCAGCATCTGCAATCGGTGCTGGGCCGGCGTGATAATCCGTTCTGTCTTGAGCCACGGCTGGCCGACCGGGACAAAAAGCATCTCACTCAGGTTAAGCTGCTCCTCAGCCACGTCTGCCAGGATAAGATGCCCGTTGTGAACCGGGTCAAATGTGCCGCCTAAAACACCGACATTCATGAAATTACCATACCCATTCTACAATCCCGCAGCGTACTCTGTCACCTGGTTTTATACCGGCTTTCTCCAGTTCTCTGACAATGCCGGCCCTGGAAAGCTGGTGCAGAAGCTGGGCGCGTAACTCGCTTTCATCAGCTCCCTTCGCCGCCACAATGCGTTCCATCTCGGGTGCCTGGATGACAAAGGTTTCGCCTTCCCTGATTACCCTTGTGCCCCTCCCCCGGGGTTGCGGACGAAATACCTTCCTCGGAGCCTCTTTGAGAGCCGCGTGGCTCTTTTCCATCTGGCCCAGCTTCCCGGCGGTGGCGGCCACCAGCTCGCCCACGCCCTGTCCCGTCGCCGCCGATATAAAAAATACCTTGACTCCTGCCTCCCGGAACGACTTCTCTATCTCCTGCTGCCTGGCGGCTACGGGCGGCAGGTCAATTTTATTCACCACGACATACTGGGGTTTCTGCGCCAGCGCCGAGTCATAAAGCGCGAGCTCGTTATTCACCCGTATCATGTCTTCCAGCGGCGATTCGTGGCTGCCGTCGACCAGGTGAAGCAGCATTTTGGTGCGCAGACTGTGGCGGAGGAATTCGTGCCCGAGGCCGCGCCCGAGATGGGCATCCTCAATCAAGCCCGGTATCTCGGCCAGGACAATGCTCTGCATCCCTACTTCAGCCGCTCCAAGAACCGGCTCCAGCGTGGTGAATGGATAGCCAGCGATTTTGGGCCTGGCTCCAGATGCCTTCGACAGCAAAGTCGACTTTCCCGCGTTGGGATAGCCGATAATGCCGACATCAGCGATGAGCCTCAATTCCAGCACAATGGCGACTTCCTCGCCGGGCTCTCCTCGCTGGGCGATACGGGGTGCCTGGTTGGTAGAGGAGGAGAAGCGTGTATTGCCCAAACCCCCCCTTCCTCCTCTGGCCACCACCACCTGCTCGCCGACCTCCTCAAGGTCAGCAAGTATTTCTTCGCCGGGCAGGGCTGTCTTTTTGACCACCAGAGTCCCCGGTGGTACGGTCAGGGTTAAATCGCTGCCATTCCGACCGTGCTTTTTCTTGTTTCCACCGTTCCCACCTTCCCCGGCAAGATAGCGTTTCCGGTGCTGGTATTTCCTCAGGCTGGTGCTGGCCGGCTCGGCCCGGACAATTACGTTGCCCCCTTTCCCCCCGTCACCACCGTCAGGACCCCCAAAAGGAACGCACTTTTCCCGCCTGAAGCTGATTGCGCCATCACCGCCCGCACCTGACTTTACCAGAATCTCTGCTTTATCTATCAATTTTATATATAAACCTCAAATCGATTAACGCCATTACTTTGTTAATAATATACACTATCCTATCCAGTATATGGAGAATTTAATAACAATTGTAGTAATATCCGTTGGGCATTTTGGTGAACGATAGCGGCCCGTGTCCAAGTTACAAAAGATGTTGATAAAAAAAAGCCAATAAATGCTCAAAAAGAAGGCAATAGTTGAATGGCCTGGCCGGGATTTTTGGAACGGCGAGGGGTTGTAACCGGAATAAAGAGATTCAGGTTGTCTTGCGTTTTGTTTGTGAGTTGAGAATTTTTTGAATATCCGCAAGCTTATGTTTGATTGATTTGTCGTGAACTAATTCTGCGGCGAGCTTTTTCGAACCGACGGTTACGGAAGAAGGGTCCCTGTCACCGAGAAGGGCACCTATCTGGGCGAGCGAACAACCGTTCTCCTGGCGGAGGAGATACATGGCAACGCGTCGGGCCAGCGAAGTTTCTTTGTCTCTCCGGCTGCCTTTCAAATCCTCGGGCTGAAGGTCGAAGGCCTGGGCAACGGCGTTGATGACCCGGCTGTGCGCGCTCGAATTGGTCACTCCTTCCCTGCTTCCGATGTTTACAACTGCCTTGGCTGCCAGTTCCAGTGTCGGTGGTGAGTTTAACAACTTGGCGAAAGCGGTAACGCGGTTCAATAACCCTTCTAGCTCTCTTATGTTTTGCTGGCCCTGCCTGGCGATGAACTCAAGCACATCAGCAGCGATATCCATTTCCCTCTTCCTGGCTTTTGCCCGTAAGATGGCCTGACGGGTCTCCTGGTCTGGAGACTGAATATCGGCCACCAGCCCGCTCTCGAAGCGGGAGCGGAGTCTTTTATCCAGGAGGGCGATTGCTTTGGGTGGCTGGTCGCTGGTGAAGACTATCTGCCGATTTGCGTTAAAGAGGGAGTTAAAGGTGTGGAAAAAGCTCTCCTCGGTCTGCTTTTTACCACCGATGAAATGAATGTCATCAATTAGAAGCATTCCGGCATGGCGGTATTTCCGATTAAAGTCGTCGACTTTCTTCTGGCGGATGGCGCTGACAAATTCATTGGTGAACTGCTCCGCGCTGACGCAGATGACCTGGATATGCCTGGCCTGTGCTAATTGCCCGATAGCATGCAGGAGATGGGTTTTACCCAGCCCTACCGGCCCGCAAATACAGAGGGGATTGTAAATTTTGCCCGGGTTCGTGGCGACGCTGCGAGCGGCGGCGTAGGCAAGCTGATTACCACTGCCGACGACGAAGTTATCAAAAACGTAATTCGGATTTAGCTGGTTGGGATCTGATAGCGCGGGGGCTAGAATGGCCGGGTCCGCCGAGTGCCCATTCGACGAATGGTGGTGTCTGCCGTTCACCTGAAAAGAGACCCTCATCTCTGAGGAGGAGGTGAGGTGGATGAGAGTCTTTTCAATTAAGGAACGCTGATTCCGGTCGAGGTATTCGGCGATGAAAATATTGGGCACGCTGATGACAAAGCGGTCGCTCTGGTAATCCAGGCCTTCCGTTTTTTCCAGCCAGGTCCGGTAGTTTGACCTGCTGACCTGCACCTGCAGTTCGCCCAGGGCTGCGCCCCAAATTTCTCTTGCTGACTTGGTTTCCATTAATTAATTCAGAAAAGCGTAAAAATTTTACCTGATACCGCCTTCAACTCCCTTTATCCAGGATTTAGCCCCCCATTTTGGCAAAAAATACCCCTTACAAAATAGACATCAGAAACTTTTATCGGGGTAGTCGCCTGCTGGAAGAATACCTATTTAAAAACCAAACGATTAATAGAATACCACCGCGTCCTTTTTCCGGCAAGGGTTTTGATGGTAATCGCTGGGCAGTTTTGAACCCCAACAAGCCTTACCAAGTTGTCCAACCTCTCTTTTTTGCCCGATTTTGCAATCATAAATACAAAAACCAAGTTGTTGTAAAAAATTAACAATGTGTTAAAATTCTATACGATGAGAGCTGATTTGCGCGTGCTTTTTATGGGTACCCCGGAATTTGCAGTACCCCCTCTGGAGAAGCTGGTCCAGGAGCATTGTCCGCCGGTGGCGGTTTATACCCAGCCGGACAAGCCAGAGGGAAGGGGTCGCTCACTTACAATGTCGCCGGTGAAGACGGCGGCACTGCGTCTGGCTTTGCCGGTGGTACAGCCGGACAGCTTAAAGGAAAGTGAGGCCGCGGCACGGCTCGCCCCCTTTGAGCCGGCACAGTGGGTGGGGGCCGCCATCGGGCCGAAACAGCCCCCGGCCGGTCTTGCCCGTGCCC
>JAUWLN010000082.1 GCA_030613665.1 Dehalococcoidia bacterium | reverse complement strand
AGTGGGATACATTCGGTCGCCAAGATTGTTGGGGTCCACGGCCTGTTTAATCTTACGCTGCCACGTATGTATAGCTGCCTGCTTGGCCAGGTCTTGCTGAAATTCTTCGTGGGTTTTACCTACAGCAAGAAACATTCCCTCTTTCCCTGGCGGGATATTATGCTTGGCTTCTGCCTGTATACAGTGCTTCATCCACTCTACGGCGCCGGCAGTCGATGCCTTGTCGGCCACATCATAAAAACCGAACTGTTCCCATCCACAGTTTCCTCCGCCACCGATGGAAGCCATGGATCCCATCATTGAATTGTCTCCACAGTCCACCAGCAATCCCTTCTCCTGGTATTCTCTGGTCGCATCTTCGGCGACCTGTCGGTATTTCTTCAGAAAGTCTGGCGTGCCGGACTGCATGAAGTTGCCTATCCAGCCCCCGGTGTAGACGAAGTTCAGATTCTTCTTACCCAGCCTTAGCAGATACAATAACGAAAACTGCTCCATTTCCGGCTCCAGCCACTTCTGGACTTTCCAGCCCCCGGTTTCTTCCAGTATCCGCTCCAGCACCTTCTCCTGATACTCAATATCCCGCTGGCTCATGCCCGCCAGCACCAGCTGGAATGACCTCCTCATCTCCTCAGTAACCCCTTGTATCTCCTTCTTCTGCACAAATTCCTCGATGTCGTCAAGCGATTTGGTGGGATCTTGGTAGAGCATCCAGAAAGCCGGACCCAGGTCCTCGCCCAGCATGATCCACTGTCGGTGCCAATAGTAACCTATCTCGTTATCATATAATCTGTAGCAGGCTTCGAATAAACCATCCCAGTCCTTAAAGGCCAACGTGTATGCCCTGAAGTTTCCGGGCAGTGGAGAGCGGTAAGCGGGCACGGTTCCCTCAACGGGAAACTCCGTCGGCCCCGGCCAGGGAGACAGCTTCACCGCACATTTGGTATATACGCCCAGACCACCTCTAGCTCCCAGCGCCCCCCTGACGCTACCCCTCATGCTCGGGCCCGGGCCTTCCGCACAGCACCCGCCGCCCCCGGCCCCGCGGGAGCCTGTTCGGCGGATTTCGCCATTGGGCATAACCCACTCCGCCCCCAGCAGATGCTCCCTCAGCTCACCAGTGTAAATTGAGGTGCCGCCGCTTCCGTGATAACAGGTAGCGCCGACTAAGGTAGAGCAGCTGGCGCCGGCGCCGGTCACGGTGCAATTCAGCCCTCGTTTCATCACTTCTGCCTGGAGCACACCGGCGATAACATACGGCTCTATCACGGCGAACATGTTCTTTTCATCAATCTCTAGGATACGGTCCATACGCCGCATGTCCAGCTGGATAACACCCTCAGTTTGGGGAGCACCGTAAAAATACCATCCTGTGGAATAGGGTTTTACTTTTATCTTGTATTTGTTGCAGGTTCTTACTATCGCCTGGACTTCTTTGGTACTGCCTGGCAACAAAGCGGCCTCCGGCCGGGGCATGAACTTGCTCTGGTTGGGACGGACGGTTTCAGCCAGCCACTGGTAAGCGTATGAGTCCATTACAGCGGGGTCTTCTGAGATATATCTGGGGTCGACTATATCTTCCAAAGCACGGTATGCGTCTCTTGATAATGCCATTTTCTGCTCCCTTCCGTTCTTATAGCGCCATTTGAACAAGGTTTATGATGTCATAGACCTCGATTTTCTCACCTTGGGTTTTGACCGTATCGGCAAAGTTTCTTTCGCACCAGGGGCAGGCGCTGACTATTGCCTCTGCGCCAGTGGCCTTTACTTCGGCAAGCCTTTCTGCGGCAGTCCAAGCGGCAAAGTCCGGGTATGCTTCCAGTACCCCGCCGCCGGCACCACAGCACCAGGCATACTCTCTGATTCTTTCCATCTCCACCAGCTCTAGGCCCGGTATGCTATTTAAGACATTCCTTGGGGCATCGTATATCCCCCAGGCACCGCTATACCTTGGTTTGCTCGGTTTCCACACCGGAATCTGCCCGTATATTTTCTGTCTACTGCCCTGCCAAGGCACATACGGCTCGCCAAGCCTACCCAGATGGCAAGGGTCATGATAGGTAACCGTCAGGGGCACACTCCTGGTCAGTTTTATCTTGTCTTCCTTGATAAGGCGATTTATATATTCCACCACGTGAATAACCTCAAAAGTGAAACCTATCTCAGGATAAAGCCGCTTAAAGGTGTAGTAACACTCAGCACACGGTGTGACCACCGTCTTCACTCCGGCATCAACCCATGCCTGGGCGTTTTTTCTGGAAAATCCGTTCAGCTCTTTACGGTATCCCCACTGGTAAGCCCTGCCGCCGCAGCATGATTCGTTCTCCCCCATGATACCGATATCCACACCAGCATCCCTGAGCATCATGACGGCGGTCTTGGCTATCTCCTGCAATCCCTCATCATAACTGTAACGACAGCCGGCATGAAAGACCACCGCAACCTTGTCCTTGGCCAGATTTTTTACATCCAGTCCATTAGCCCATTTGCCCCTATTCACGCGAGGCTCCATCATCATGTTCTCTTCTTTATGAAGGTTATCAATATAAGGCTTATGCCGGGGCAGCGTCTGTCCATCCTCAACCAGCTTGAACCGCATTTCGCGCATTACCTCCAACCCCCGGATGTTATAGCGGCAGATCTTATCGGAGACATCACATGCCCCACCCATCTGGCATTTCCATACAATATCTTTCAGTTCGTCGTTGTAGCCGATCCTACCCTCGAGCAAGGAAAGACCGATGGATAACCTGCCAACGAGGGAGTAGGCCTGAAAACTACAGTACTCAATGCTGGGACAGGCCCTGGCAAACCTGGCGCTTTTTATGTGGTCAAGCGGGATCCACTTGCAGTAGGAGCAGCGACTGCAGTCCGTACAATCATCCCTGTAATCCTCTAAAGCCATATCCTTATATACCTCAACTTTTTATTTTTGCTAGAAACAAAGCTTCCCAGGGTTCAGTATATTATTAGGGTCAAATATCCCTTTGATGGTCCTTATCATTTCCTTGTTACGGGCATCCCGGTTATACACCATATCCGCCCATATACCGTAAGGCCGGGAGAAATAAGCCCCCTGCTTTATCAAGGCTTCGCTGCACGTCTCCAGCAATTCCCTGACACGGTCAATTTCTGCCTTGTTCCCGGAGTTGTAAGGTAGATTGAATTCGCAGTGACAGGCGGTACCTTGATGCTGCGGTTGGAGGTAAATACCGATATCCGAGACCGGATATCGCAGCGCATTTGCCGAAGCAAAAACCGTATCGACAAATTCAGGAATCTTATCCAACGTGCTCATGAAGAAAATATCCTGACAGGCACCTTTGTAAATTAGCTTCCAGTAGGTTACCGGAGACGAATTGAGTATGGTTGACATTAGCTGTCCGCCCCCGATGCCGGAAACCGCTGGAAGCAATTCTAAGCCGTACTGCTGCACTATGTCTCTGGTGTCTTTTTCCTGAAAGTCCACCTTTTCCTCCGGGAAAAGGTCACGTCCAGCGATTCCCATAATGATAACCCATGGTGGTAGTTTATTTTTCAGTGCTTGTATTCCGTCAGCATCCTTACTCAGGATAGCAGCTAAGTTAGCACTGTTTAATACAAGGAATTCATCACCCAGCCTGACTTTCAGTAGTCGGTAAGCGCATTCTATCAGGTCTTTCAGGTTGTCCGACGGTATGAAGAAAAACCTGTGCACCTTAGGCAAAATCTCACATTTTACTGATGCCCAGGTCACGATACCGATACTCCCCTGAGCACCGGAAACGAGCCGGTAATAGTCCACCTGACCAGGACCTCCGGAGAAAACTTGGGCCAGACCCATTTCCCATTGCTGCTCAAGCGTGGGATAATAGCCACCTGCATCACCGCTTCGCAGTATCTCCCCATTGCCCCAGACTATCTCCAGGCATCTCAATGGCTCAAGCAATGTGTGGTTGTACTTGGGTACCAGTGTCGGCTCCCTCTCCAACAGACTAGTGACTACTGACTTTGACTGGCGGGGGAGCAGTGGCGTGGAGAGTCTCAAGCCCTCTGCAGCTAAGGCCGGTTGCAACTGCGTATAGGTTACTCCCGGCTCAATTACCACCATCCTGTTTCTGCGGTCAATCCTGATAATCTTATCCATCCGGCGCAGGTCAACAATGACCGCTTCCGGCACGCTGGGCACGGTATCACCGTGAAAGCGGGGCTCACCTGAGCTTACCGGTACCAGGGGTGTTTTTGTTCGGTTGGCCCACGTCACAGTCTTCTGCACATCATCTGCATTACGGGGGTGTACAACTAACCGTGGCTGCATGGGCGAGCTGAAGCTATTATCATGAGAGTACCTGTCAAGGACCTCGGGTTTATTGATGACCTTTTGCTTGCCTATTATCTCCGTCAGATTATTACTTGTTTTGACATTCAATTCTCAATCTCCCCCGTTGTCATTATTAAACTGAGTGTGTCTGACTTTTAATGTTATTTGCTTCTACGAAGCAGACGGTCAATCCGGAAAATCTGAAAAGATTCTGAAATGAGTCCCACAAGCGCTTCATGACTAGTGATTAACTGCCCTAGCAGTTACAGAAAACAAGGACTGAATTTAAGTAATAATAAAAACTTCTTTGGTATATGTCAACACCACTATTGGCAAATACAGCTAATAATCTAAGAGTTATGAGAATTGATGACGTAGAGAGATCAGCGGTGGTAATTCACACCACTTGACGGGACGCTATCTATCACGGTAATGTATGACTGACCAATATAGTAAAAATTTGAGAAGGTCAAAGAAAATAAATTTAGGAAGGCGATAATGGCGATTTTAGAAGAACCAATAAAAGGGATAGTAGAAGTTAAAAATTACATTGATGGAGAATGGGTTGAGTCCGAAGGGGAGATTCGGGATGTGGTCAATCCAGTCAATGGTGAAGTGATTGCCAGAGTCCCGATTTCAACGAAGGAAGAGATTGACACCGCAGTTGAAGCGGCCAAAATAGCTTTCCCTGATTGGCGGAGAACTCCGCCAGTGGCTCGTGCCAGATGCCTCTTCCGTCTAAAGGAGTTGCTTGAGGCAAATTTTGAAGAACTGAGCAGGGTACAAACTCAGGAGCATGGGAAGACAATTGATGAATCCAGAGGTGAGACCAGGCGCGGCATTGAAAATGTAGAGGTTGCCTGTGGTATTCCCACCCTGATGCAGGGTTATAATTCTGAAGATATCGCGTCCGGTATTGACGAATATCTTATTCCTACACCACTGGGCATCTTTGGTATCATCGGACCTTATAATTTTCCCTTCATGATTCCGCTCTGGTCAGCACCTTACGCCGTAGCGACTGGCAACTGCGTCGTAATCAAGCCCTCAAGCGAGGTTCCCTTGAGCCAGATGAAAATTGCGGAACTTGTGGATGAAGCAGGTTTTCCTCCTGGTGTCTGGAATGTAGTGAATGGTGGAAGAACGGTGGTCAACGGAATGCTGGACCACCCAGATATTGAGGGTATTACTTTTGTCGGCTCAACTCCTATTGCCAAGGATGTTATCTACCCGAGGTGTGGTGCCACCGGCAAGCGGGTCATTGCTCAGGGCGGAGCCTCAAACTTTATGGTAATCATGCCAGATTGCAACCTGAGAGCAACCATACCGGCAATGATGACATCTTTCTTCGGTAATGCGGGACAACGCTGTCTAGCTGGGCAGAATGTCATTATTGTTGGCGATGATGACCGTTTCTACAACGAATTTATTAACGGTGTTGTAGACACGGCTAAGAAGATAGTAATTGGCAATGGTCTTGATGAGGAAGTTCAGATGGGTCCTGTCCGTGATACCGAGAAAAAGAAAAAAATACTTTCATATATCAGTAGTGGTATTGAAGAAGGTGCTAAGATAATACTTGATGGCAGAGGTGATTTCAAAATTAAAGGAGACTATCCCGACACCTGTTTCCTGGGCTCAACCATCATGGAAAACGTTAAACCTGAAATGAAGATAGTTACCGAGGAGATATTCGGTCCTACCATGGGTATTATCCGTGTTAAAACCCTTGACGAAGCCATTAAAATATGTGATGACAACCCCTTCCATAATGCAGATGCTATTTTTACCTCGAATGGAAGGACTGCTCGAGAATTCAAGTATAGAGTTAAAAGCGGGAACGTTGGTATCAACATTGGTATAGTGGCACCTATGGCATTTTTCCCCTTCAGCGGGATGCGCGACTCCTTCTTCGGTATCTTGCATACTCAAGGTAAAGAAGCCATCCGCTTCTTTACAGAAAGCAAGGTGGTAATTGAAAGGTGGCCCTAGTAATGGAGGAGATATAAAATGCCGTTAAATACAAGCGCCTCGGTTATCAGTTTTGCCAAGCAGCTGGAAGCGGATTCCGCTGGCTTTTATGAAAAGATGGCAGAAAGATATCCCAAAGCGGCAGAGCTTTTTCTCGCCTTTTCCAAAGAAAATAGTAAATATACAATGATGATTCAAAGGGCATACTACGGCGTTATCACTGATGCCATTGAGGGGTGTTTTGCCTTCAGTGTAGAAACTGATAAATATACGTTTGAGAGAGAACTCGGGAAGGAACTAGACTACACTGATGCCTTAAAGCAGGCCATTGATATAGAGGAAAAGCTCATCTCGTTTTACACTGATGCTGCCGAACAATCAGAAGCGTTTATGGCAGATGTACCCAGAACTTTTTTAATAGTAGCCAAGAAGAGAAAGGCTCGTGAAGATAAACTAAGAATACTTCTTAGGGAGACATAACTAAGCGTGGCAAATGCAGTTGAAAGGCGTCGCGTAAGCTGCCCTATTTATCATGTTGGTGCTTATATTGTGAAGTTTGACGATGGATCTCACGTTATTAAGTGCGCTAATAAACAGAGATGCGGTAATACATGCCCATATCTGAAAGACCCGGATTACAAATCCCCTTATCGCAGAGCACCTGAGTATATGCCTTAATAATTACAGTATCTTGAAGTGGACTCCATTGTTAGAAGAGGATAGGAGTAATGCTAAGGTTGAGGATTGTTGCGTCGCTGTCCTCCTTTTTTCTGCTCAGGAGTGCCTGCCACGATAGATTCCTTAAGGCGTTCCTGCCACAGAACATGCTATGGAGTCAGCCGAGAGTTGACGGTCATTGCCTGGCGACGATACCATTGAGACAGGTCATCTCTGGTCGTGAAATCATCCAGATGGGAGGCAATAGAGATACCCTGGTTGATGCGGATCTCGGCTTCCCTGAGTCTATTGATGATCCGCTCTGGAGTGAGGCCCTCTCTGGCCATTTATCCCCCCTTCTGTCCCTTCTAGACTAACATTGTAGTTGGATTCCCTTTTGGGGGGCACGTCATCCCACTTATCACTTATGCTGACGACGCCCACCCTAGAGGTCAACGTTTTCATGATATCGATTGTTATGTGAAGAATCAACTTTCACGAAGGTTATGATGGGTTCCTGCTCATAGGCTGATAGTGCTTTGGGCATATTGACCTCCTTCTTATCGTCGCTTGGAACCTATGCTGATAGGGATGCTAAAAGGAATGTTGTATTGCGAACATGCGATATTGACAGTGCGGGGGGGGAAACTGCATACTGTGCCCCAATGTTGGGAAAACTGGACTCTTACGAATATTCGAGGTACCGTTGGGTCGTTCTTGGCGTTGCCTGGCTTGCTACGGTGTCCTTGTTCATTACCCATAACATACCGGCTGGGAGGCCTCA